>NZ_CP014327.1:1025000-1252500 GCF_000812665.2 Falsihalocynthiibacter arcticus | reverse complement strand
TGAAAAATAATACATACTCAACATTCATCTTCTGGGCAAAAATCACTTTGCCTTTGCTCGCGCTCGCCCTCCTGTCGACCGTGTTTTTGCTGGCGCGCCCTATTGATCCTGGCAATGCAATTCCTTTCGCGAAAGTAAACGTCGAGGAACTCGCGCGGGAAAAAGGGATCTCGGCCCCCAACTATTCAGGGATTACCCGCGACGGGACGACCATCTCAATCTCAGCCAACTCTGCAAAACCGCAACCAAACGGCGACCGCAGCACGATCACCACCGAAGGCTTTAACGCAGAGTTCGAGTTACCGGAGGGGGCCATCGTTACTCTTGAGTCCGAAACTGGGGTCATTAATACCGACACTCAAAGCGCCCGCCTTGAGGGGAACGTGCGTGTCGTGAGTTCAGTTGGATATGTTGTGAGGTCTGAGCAAGTCGACGCGTCCATATCCGACGCGCGTTTTTCCTCAACCGTGCCGATTTCTGCCGTTGGCCCTGGAGGGAAAATCACCGCTGGATCCATGGAGCTCGTTCGACGTAATGAGAACTATCTTCTGGTTTTCAAAGACGGCGTAAAACTGATATACGATCCGAAAGGTTAACTCGGGGTGATTTACATGCGCGCTATTCTAGCGATCTTCTTACTGATTGGCTTTGCTGGTTCAACTTTTGCCCAAGGCACCCAAATTCCTTTTGGGGGCTATGAACACAACGCAAGCCTTCCCGTCGAAGTAATTTCCGATGCCCTTGAAGTCGATCAAGAGACGGGCAACGCCACCTTCGTTGGCAATGTGGTCATCGGCCAAGGCGAGATGCGCCTGAACGCGAGCAAAGTCGTTGTGGAATACAAGACGGGTGTGAATCAAACTGGCGGAAAAATCAGCCGCATGGTTGCGAGCGGCGGTGTGATTCTAGTAAACGGCCCCGAGGCCGCAGAGGCAGACGAAGCGGTCTATTCGATTGATAATGCAGAAATCACCATGAGCGGGAATGTGATCCTAACTCAGGGAAATAACGCGCTGTCGTCAACACAAATGGTGGTTGATCTCAATACGGGGCGTGCCCAAATGACTGGCCGCGTCAAAACAATCTTACAGCCGGAAAACTAGAGTATGGCCACTCCCCCAAATCTCACGCTTGCCTCTGAAAGCCGCGACCACGGCCTGTCGATCCGCAATTTGCGCAAAAGTTACCGCCGCAAGACCGTCATTCGGGATGTGTCGATGGAGCTTGCACGGGGCGAAGTTATTGCGCTTTTGGGGCCGAATGGCTCGGGCAAAACGACGTGTTTCTATTCCATCGCGGGCCTAGTGACGCCAGAAGGCGGCCAAGTCATGGTCGACGGGGTTGAGATAACGCTTCTCCCTATGTACCGCCGTGCGAAAATGGGGATCGGCTATCTACCACAAGAAAACTCGATTTTTCGGGGACTCAGTGTCGAAGACAACATTCTCGCGATTCTCGAAATCTCGGTCAAAAATTCCCATAAACGCCGCGAACGCCTCGAGGAACTCCTTAACGAGTTCTCTATTGGCCATCTGCGCCGCGCGCCTGCTTTGTCGCTGTCGGGCGGCGAGCGTCGCCGTGTCGAGATTGCGCGCTGCCTCGCGGCCTCTCCTGAATTTCTCCTTTTGGACGAACCCTTTGCCGGCGTTGACCCTATCGCTGTAGGGGAAATCCGAGAACTCGTCAGTAAGTTGAAAGACCGCAACATTGGCGTGCTCATCACCGACCATAATGTGCGCGAAACTCTCGAAATTGTTGACCGCGCCTATATTCTTCACGACGGGAAAGTTTTGATGAGTGGCACGCCAGATGACGTCGTACGCGACGATAATGTCCGGCGCGTTTACCTCGGGAAAGACTTCCGCGTCTCTTAACTAAACCTTAACGAATCAAGGGTTTGTGCGGAATGCTGCCGCTCTCCCTCACACCCCTATTGACACTTAAACGAATTAAGCGCCCAATGTATGGGATGTATGAAGAACCCCCCATCCTTTGGGCTTTGGCGCCAAGATACAGCCGAAAAACAAGTGCCTATAGCGCACCTTGCATCACGCTACCATTCTTTACTCGAACGTAACGGCCTAGATTCTAGGCTGAAGCATCCAATTTTCGAACCTTGGAGGATAAATGCAGTACCAAATTAGTGGAAAACAAATCGATATCGGTGAAGCTCTTCAAACCCATGTCAAATCTGAAATCGGCGAAATTGTAAAAAAATACGCTGAACGTCCGACCGATGCTCTGATCGTATTTTCCAAAAGCGCAAACGAATATGTTTGCGAATCCACGGTACATCTCTCAACCGGCCTTACAGCAACCGCTAGGGGGCATGCACATGAAATCTATGCCGCTTTTGATTCATGCGGTGAGAAATTAGAGAAGCAATTACGGCGCTATAAACGTCGTTTAAAGGATCATCATCGGGTTAGAACACAGCCTGTTGAACTTTCCTCAGCTTCCACGTATATCCTCGCCGGATCAGAAGCATCAGAAGAACTGGAACCGGAGGACCTGCAACCGATGATCATTGCCGAAATGGAGACGAAAATCGCGTCTCTCTCGGTAGGGGAGGCGGTCATGCAAATGGAACTTTCGGGAACTCCCGTTCTGGTGTTTCGAAATGAAGGAAACAGTGGCGTAAATGTGGTTTATCGGCGAGAAGATGGTAACGTAGGCTGGATAGACCCCACAACAACGAGCTAGGAAATCACCTAGACGACGTCCCGAGCAGAAGTGACAAAAATGGATTTATCAAGAATACTTAAGCCTGAAGCGGTGAAAGTAATCGCAAATGTTACTAGCAAAAAACGCCTCTTCCAAGAGTTGGGAGAGGTTGGGCATTCTATCTATGCCTTCCCCGCAAACGAAGCGGTTGATGCGTTGCAGGAACGGGAAAGTCTTGGGCCAACAGGAGTTGGACACGGCGTCGCCCTTCCACATGCTCGCCTAAGGGGTCTGGATTCGGTTGTAGGGGTTTTCTTGCGCCTCGATCGTCGCCTCGATTTTGACTCAGTCGACCGGCAGCCTGTCGATTTGGTTTTCGCTCTCTTCGCGCCAATCGACTCTGGTGTTGAACACCTCAAGGCGTTGGCGCTTGTTTCACGGACGATGCGTGATGCAAAAATTTGCGAGAAATTGCGCGCAAACGACGATCCGGCCACGCTGCATGCCGTTTTGACCGAGCTTCAGCCCGCCCGCGCAGCTTAAGCGCGCCAGGCTGAAAACCCAAATGTCATATAGTCGCGTTGGTAGGCTTCTTGCGCGGCGGCTTCGATTTCTGAGTCATAGATATCGTCCAACGAATAGGGAAAATCCTCCCTTTCTGCGCGGCATTCGTGGTTTTCAACGCCAACTCTGAATGCAAGGAACTCTAAATCCGTTTCCAATGTGTCTTCGCGCAACACCATATCAGGTGCCGCAAAAGCTCCGAAACCCTGAACAATCGACGCCTGACTTGACCACGCCATGTCATTGCGGAGAGCCGTTTGCCCAGAGAGATTTGCCTTCAAAAACTTAAGAAAACTTAAGAAGGCCGCCCTGTGTTCGTTTCGGTTATACGCGGGCGCATTGATATCATCCGGAATAGGCACATTGTGGACACGCTTCAGTGTTTTCCGAATTTGCGGAAACGAACCGGGCCCCGAGTTTAAAATCGTCCGACAAAATGCTGCGTGCGCTCGGGCTACGGGATGGCGCAAAACCGTAAAACTACGGTGGCCCACATTTCCGCGCTTCCACTGGCGAAGGTCCTTTTGGGTAAACTTCTCTTCCAAAACCCCGTTCCCAAGCGCTGTGAGCCAATTTTTGACCCGCATATTGGGGCCAGACGGCATCGGCATAAAGAGAAGCGGGACACCATTCGCTGTGACATACCGATTTACGCTCGCACCGCGAATGGGCTCAAAGTTTGGGGTGCGCGAAAGTCCGAAATGGTCCACCGATTGCAGCGCGCGTTCCATCTCTCGTGGATTAGAAACTTTTTCCAACAGTGGACTGGGGTTCTGTTTTTTCAAGTTTTTAGACAGCCCCGCCAATTCCTGTTTGACGCCCAAAAAGTTCGCCAGCCCGTTGATGACATCCAAGTCGCGAATATCTTCATATCCGATATAGAATGCTGTCTGGCCCGACGCCTGAAGCTCATGAAGTATGCGCAGTTGAAAACTTTTCAGTCGATCTAGGAAAACTGTAAAGTCAGTGGCATCAAAATTTATCTTGGCCGTTTTGTGATGGGTGACATTCGTGAGTTTCCACTGACCCGTGGCCTTGGCAATTTTCCAACTGATGTAGCTTTCCACTGGATTACGTGTCAGAATGATCTTTGCACATTTTTGGTCCTTCAAGACTGGATCGATAACCCGTGGATCATGGTCGTGGAAAAACCTAAACCCCGCCAGTCCGGGAGCGTCGACGATTTTATGGAGAAGCCCTAATGGATCCCGCTCACGCTCAGCGAGGGACATACCGAGCAGTTCATCCCTGTTCGGGTACCCGATAAAATGCGGATTGAAGGCCTCGCCAACACAGGTAAGGCCGTCATAGGCATTGATGTTCGTCTCAAGGAAATTCGACCCGGTTCGCATTTCCGCCAAGACAACGAAATAGTCAAAATTGCTGTTCATAAGGCTCTATTTTACCAGATAAGGCTTGCGCGTGGCCGTAGCGCTGTGGCGAGGATCATTCCCAGAGGGGAAATCCCCCATCAAATAGGGGTGCATCCCCTGGTTTTTCAAGTTTTGCAAGAACTGGCTAAATCCAGTCAAATCGACCATACGTGGCGCCTCTGTAAGGCGCCGGTTTGAGCGAGATCCTATGTCATCAATGATCATTTGCAACGGCTCCATGGGTGACTGAATAAAATCCGCCATCGTATAGATATGAACGCGCGCCTTGGTGTAATATGACCGCAGAATATCCAAATGATCGGCCTCAATTTTCTGTTGCTCCGCCGAGATTTTGCGAATTTCAGAAAAGTTCAGATTCGAGTTAAACAAGGGCACCGACCATGCTCCGGAAATCACGGTAACACTCGCGTTTGGGTCACGGGCGAGGAACCAACTGATGCCCTGAGAATCGCGCGGGCCGAACTGAAAAACTTGCCGTTCTCCCCGTGTATTCCAAAGTAGGTTTCGCAGGAAATCTGCTGGTGCGTAATCCCGAAGCTCAGCACTATCAGAGAGGCATCCCGCAAAGGTTTTCTCGCGCCCCGCATATTCAACGCGTTCAGGTCCGAATAGATGCCCATGAACACGCGCACCAGTAGCCCGCGCCATCCAATCCTCAAAGTCCAAAAAGAGGTCCGAGAAACCCTCCAAAATAGTATACTGGCTGGCGGTGACGCCGTTTTCCCAGCCCTCGTTTGGAAGTCGACTTTGCATCACAAGGCCGGCACGCCCCTGCGTGCGACGCTCAACTGCTTTGGAGAAAATACGGTCAATTTTACCTGGGTTTGGTTCGGCGACCTTCATCGCATGTTCTGAATCCGTGAGGAGCGCATCATAGAGCTTGTTGGCCTTCGCCCATATTTTCCGTGCCACAAAACAATCAGAGCGGCGCAAAAGCTGTAGGTGATCGTCGTAAAAAATATGCGGCTTGCCCTGAAAATCAAACTTAGAAAGCGTGAGAGACCGGCTTTCAATATTAGATGAATAAATACGTGCGAGCGTTTGGTAGTAACTTTCGTCCGGAATCCAAACCCGTTTAAAGTAGCGATCATATTTATCCCGGTCCGGATCTTCCAATATCGCTGAAAGTGTCTGACGGGTTAGGCACCACCACTGGGACCCCATATGTGGCACTAATCCACGGGGAACGCGGCGTTTGAATCTTAAAAACCGCTGAATCTTAACGTATTTGTCAAAGGCGCGGCGGTTGTGTTTCCAAGAGAAGGGAAACCGCAGGGTAAACCGCTCTTTATCCAGCCCGCCGACGGTCCATGGTACATCGTCCGTGGTTGCGCTTTCGATGAAATCCGTTCGCGGTCGCTCTTTTAGATAGTCTACCAACTCACCTACGGGCCGAAGTGGGAGGCATGATCCGGACGCAAGATATACATGGCGAACATCCGGAAAGTTCCCGAGCATCATTTCCGACGCGGTTTGGGACGCAGCAACCAAGGACCAACGCCCCCATTCGCACCGATGTCGTTCACAAAACATGACGTCTTCAAGGTCCGCCAAAGCCCGCACGAGACCCTTATAGCCCTCCTGTCCGACCGACTTATCAACGTGAATAACGACGGGACAATCGCTGGCCTGCCAATGGCGAGCAAGTTGGGCAGCGCGGTGCAAGTCTTCGTGAACAAGCATGACAATGCCAACGCTCATGCCCAGTTCCCCTTCGACATCAAACCCAAAATTTCGAGCTGCCTCCAGTTGATAAATTTCTCACTCCATTTGCACCAAAGGTCGGGATCTTTCGCTAGATTGGCGGCGTAAGCTTTGTACTCATGACTATTGGCGTAATGCTGTTTGCGCTGAAGTTCTTCGCTCGCCTTCGAACCAAACGTGTCCAGAAACTTCGCGTGCATCAGGCAACCGCTCGCCTTCTCCCCACCCCATTCGTCGTAAACGAGGTTTAGACCGCGCGGTAAGAGCATGTGGCTACTGCTTTTGTAGGCGTATTTCTTGTCCCATTTCACAAGAGGAATTTTATTTAACGCAGGTGCGCGATCCGGCGCATCGGGGAAGAAACACCTTGCCCTCGGCCCCCCCTGAATCCACAGGTTTCCATACTGGCTGTTCTTTTTGTAGGTGTAATTCCCACTGTCAAACCAGCTCGCAATTTCAAACGGGTCTTGACCAGAGCGATACGGAACGGCGTCGATGCGTCCCTTAGGATACATGTCTAGCAACGTTGCGGAAAAACTCTTCACCGAGGATGCGTCAAGCCAATCCGTAAGGGCACTTATGGAGCGGGAATCGCAAAACGGGAAAACTAAAAACTCATCAACATCAACCACAAGGCTCCAATGGCCGTGCGCGTATTTCATTTGTAGATGGTTCAGCCAATCAACGCCAAAACGCGACCGTTTGTAACTGTGCTTTGTGGTCCATACCGAAACGTCCGGCTGATCGGCAAGAAACTCACGGGATCCATCATCGCTGTCGTTATCAACAAAGAAAAAATGGTTCACACCCATGTTTCTGTAATAACGCAAAAAATAGGACAGGCGGATTTTCTCGTTTCGTATTGTCGAGAAAGACAGGATATCGCCAGGTTTTATGAGCGCGGTGCGATCCACAACACTGCGCAGTTCGTTCTTTTTGCGCATCGCCCTCAAGCGCCACCTTTTGCGCTCAACACGCAATCGATATGATGTAGCTATGCCCAATACGTTCCCCAAAACATCACAAGTGTTTGTCTTACCTGCAAATCAATATCACGCGACCTTTAAGACCTTATTGAAATGCGCCTCCCATGTGGGCATTTTTTTTAGATCAAATTGTAACGCTGTTTTTTCTCGCTTTCTACGCGCAAGTTTTTGTATCGCTAGCTCCCATAAATAGCGATCTGAAGTGTCTGCGTAAATGGGTATATCACCCAAAAACTCGCGATAGACCGGCAAATCTCCGCAAATAACGGGGGTTTGCTGAAGAATGGCCTCCGCTGGAGGAAGCCCATAGCCTTCAGCAATGGAGGGGAAGAGCATGCCCGCTGACCGTTCCACAATCTGGGCAACGGCCCGATCCGATAAATTATTAAACTCGACCACGTTACTCGGCTTTAAATCCAGTCGTTGGAACACTGCTTCGTTTTTCCAGCCGCGCGCCCCGATAATGACCAATTGCGGCGAATTCGGTTTATTTTCCAAACCTTCCCATATGTCCAGTAATAGAGCGTGATTTTTACGCGGCTCAATGGTGCCAACAATCACGAAATAGCCCTTATTGGGGGCGATTTCCGGCGGAAGTCCGCCCTCTGCTGGAGTGGGTTTCGTAAGTCCCAAATGAGCCACGATAGATTCAGGCACTCTACCCATTTTTGAAAAATGGCGTGTCGCGTCCAATTTGCTTTGCTCGGAATTAAAAATCACGAGGTCGGCAAGCAACGAAACGCAGGACATTTTTTGTTTGAATTTCTCAACACTGCCGTCCCTTTGAAACTCTGGATAATCCAAAGGAATTGTATCGTGAACGAGTACAGAAATTTGACCGCTGTTTTCTTTTATGGCGCGAAAGACAACATCACTGATGTTGCTGTGCCCCACATTCAAATAGGAAAACCCACGCGGTAAAACATCGACCAAACGGCGCACGTCTTTGGAGGACACGACGGCCAAGCGTCGACAATCTGATTGCACGCGCTGCTGAGTAGGGCTTTGTTTAAACCGAAACAGACTCTTTAGATCGTGCCGCCCCCAAGGCGTTTTTCCAGTCATCCGAGAGAGAAGTTCAAGCGTGCCCTCCTCGCTTAGGAGGGTAAAGACACCCGAAATTCGTATGAGGGAAAAGAGCGGTATCGGATCACGCAATAATGCATGCAAATAAGCCATTTCGACACGATCCACCCCTGTAAGTGGCCCACGCCCTACACGACTCACGAGACGAGATAAGTCGAGCAATCTTGCAGGAGGATTATTTCGTGTAGTGTCCGTTTTGGTGCCAACGCCAAGCATCAGTAATCATCGCCTCCAAAGTTGACCTCGTTGGGGCCCATCCAAGTTCTTTTTCGGCTCTAACACTGCCAGAAACAAGCTTCGTGCAGTCCCCCGCCCGTCGCGGTCCCTCGAAAAAAGGGACTTCGCGATTGGTGACCATTTTTGAGTTCGAGATCACCTCCCGCACAGAAAATCCCACACCCGTTCCAAGATTGAAAACGCGATTACCCTTGTCTTCTTCCAGCCATTTAAGACCCAAAACATGCGCGTCAACAAGGTCACAAACGTGAACGTAATCGCGAATGCAGGTGCCGTCCGGCGTATCATAATCAGTCCCAAAAACAGTCAAAGCGTCCCGCTTTCCGTCGATCGCATCGAGCATCAGCGGTACGAGGTGTGTCTCTGGCTGATGGAACTCCCCAACTTCGCCCTCAGGGTCCGCCCCTGCGACATTGAAATAGCGGAAAATGACATGGTTCAACCCATAACTTTCACCGAAATTCCCAAGAATATCTTCAATTGCTCGTTTACTCGCGCCATACGCATTAATCGGGACTTGCGGGCAATTTTCATCGAGAGTTACGTCGTCTTGCTCGCCGTAGGTTGCGCAGGTGGATGAAAATACGAAATTCTTGCAGCCTGCCGCGACTGTGGCCTCTATCAACGCCAAGCTGCCCGCGACATTGTTGTGCCAATATTTTCCAGGGTCAGACATGCTCTCGCCGACTTGAGAAAGCGCGGCGAAATGCATAACGGCAATGGGGTTATAGCGCGTGAAAACACTGTCTAACGCGGCCCTATCCGTCAATTCGCCGCGTTCAAATGGCCCGAATTTAACCGCGTCTTCCCACCCAGTGCACAGATTATCAAAGGTTACGGGATTATAGCCTGCGGCTTTCAATGCTTTGCACGCGTGCGAGCCAATATAGCCAGCACCGCCCGTGACCAAAACATTTGCCATCCAACCGCCCCTTACTGAGCAGCGTTGCGATGGGCCATCATCGACGTAATGTAGGCCAACAATTCATCGCGCAAATCTTCGCGGGCAAGACCGAATGCGACCGTCGCTTGCAGAAACCCTGCTTTAGAGCCGCAATCAAATCGCTCCCCCTTGAAGCGAAACCCATGGACATCTCGCCCATGGGTGATTTCTTCGGCGATCGCGTCCGTAAGTTGCACTTCACCACCCGTGCCCTGCTTCATCTTGTTCAAAGTTCGCAAAACATCTGGGGTGATAATATAACGCCCAATTACGGCAAGGTTTGACGGCTCTTCTCCTAGAGGGGGTTTTTCCACCATCCCTTTAGCCGAAACGAGCTGACCTTTGTCATCCAATATGTCCAAAATCCCATAAGACGACGTTTTCTCCGGCGGGACCTCCATAGCCGCAACCATGCATCCGCCCGTTTCTTCGTAGGCCTCGACCATCTGCTGCAAACAAGGGGTTTCAGCGGCGATAACATCGTCAGGAAGAATGACCGCAATAGGCTCGTTCGACACAAGGCGACGCGCGCACCAAACAGCATGTCCAAGCCCCATCGACTTGTGTTGCCGGATGTAGGCAATCGCGCCGCTCTCCATGTTGGTGTCTTTGAGCACCTCAAGAAGTTCGTCTTTACCCTTCTTGCGCAATTCATTTTCGAGCTGCGGAGCGTGGTCGAAATAGTCTTCCAGAGCGCCTTTGCCGCGCGACGTCACAAAAATAAACTCTTTAATCCCCGCAGCACGTGCTTCATCAATTGCATATTGGATCAGCGGACGGTCGACCAAAGTCATGATCTCTTTTGGCACCGATTTCGTCGCCGGAAGAAACCGTGTCCCTAGTCCTGCTACAGGGAAGATTGCTTTTGTAACTTTACGTTTCATATTCAACTCAGAAAATTGTTTTAAACAGTCACTCATGCCAAACGAGCTGGCCTCACTTTAACCGCTTAAAAGTAAAAAAGGAATGTACCTCTACATCATTCGGGGCGTGGTAACACAGTTTTGCATACATAGGACCCACAAATTCCTCACTCGGAATATATGTCACTCAAAAAGCGCGAAACTGATTGCTGCGCGCTACCTCGTCCCTAACCCGACTGCGAAAACCATAAATTTGGAAGTACGGCTGGTTTCGGTTCGACTTGCCGAAAATCCCTCCGTTTTGCTCCCAAAAACCGTCTTCGGTAAAGATAATACGGTGGAAAAGGGAAGTTGGACTGAGAACCACCAATGTGACCCTATTCTTGCCCGATACAAGAATTTTCGCTTGTTTACGGAGGCGTTTTCTTTGCCAAATACGACCTGAAAGCACGTGATGTTTATACGGGGCCTGCGTGAATTTTTCGAAAACCGCGCCGTTGATTGGCAATTCCGGAAGCGAAATCAGTTTTGCATTCGAACCGGATTGATGCCCCGCCACCAAAGACCGCATCAAGCCAAGCACGTCACTTGGCTCTAGCGCGCCGCTTTGCATAAACCGAAGGAGACGCTTTCGTTGCTCAATACGCTCCACACGCCACGCCATTTGCGCATCAACTTGATCGGCATATTTGCGATGAAATAGCGCGATTGACCGGCCAATATCAAAAAGAGATTTCGGCACCCGCTCGCTATTGCGACGCTTGGATGGAAGGTACCCATGGTGGACCTGCGCAAGTGGAACGATTGCCGTGGATCGACCCGCAATAGCCAAGCGCATATTCACGTCAGTTTCATCTAGGTAGAACGCAAAAACAGGGTCAAACCCACCCATTTTCATCAATATATCTCGCCGAAATGCACAGTTTGTACCCTCGGTTTTCACGGCCTGACACTCGGGCGGAGAAAAAACCATAGGGTTCCGACTTGGGACCCGCAGAGGGCGCGTGCGCCCAGCGGTATCAACACTGCTCGCGCGCCACTGAAACGAAATGCCGTTGCGCCCCCGAACATAGCCTCCGGCGGCGGCCACATTTGGATCCCCGAATGGTTCGGTTAGGCGCATCAGCCAACTCGGCTCGGGAACCGCATCGTCATCGATAAAGGCAACAATCTCTCCGGCGGCCATCGCGAGCCCCAAGTTGCGGGCTTGGGAAATATTGGCTTCGTCAAAAAACGCTGTCTTAATCTGCGCGCTAAATGGAAGGTCTGCGACAACATCCAGCCCCGCCACATCCGCCACGACGATCACCTCGAAATCTGGATGGTTAAGTTGAGAAACCCCCAAAAGACAGCGCGCGAGAGCCTTGGGGCGCTCGCGGCTGACGATAATAATGCTCGTGGCGGGTGTGTTCATCTAGGCCTTTTTCAACGTGACGCCCGGTGCATAGGCAATGAAAAACGGATTGGCGTATTCTGCTTTGCCATAGGTCAATGGGGTGTGGTCATCGAAACGAACAACATCGCCCCCTGCGCCAAGCAAAACAGCGTGACCCGCAGCTGTGTCCCACTCCATCGTGCGGCCAACGCGTGGGTAAAGGTCAGCTTCGCCTGTCGCGATCAAACAGAATTTGAGCGACGACCCCGCGCTCTTGCTGTCTTTGATTGCGTATTTGTTGATGTAATCCTCGGTCGCCTGATCACGGTGTGATTTGGAGGCAACGATCATCAAGCCAGAATTGTCAGGGTTAGAGACGGATATCGCGGTAGTTGGCCCCACTTTATCCTTAGCGAAATCACCCGTTTCTTCCACGGATTTCCCATCAGCACCGGTATAGAATAGCCGGTTTTTCGCGGGGGCATAGACAACGCCGCGAATGGGTTTCCCGTCAACAACATAGGCAATATTCACCGTAAAATCACCACGGCGCAGGACGAATTCTTTTGTGCCATCGAGGGGATCCACAATAATGAACGTGTCCGCTTTCTGCGCGTGGGAGTCCGCTTGTTCTTCGGTCACGAGCGTCACATCGGGAAACTCCGCGCGAATGCCTGCGGAAATAATTGCGTCCGCCGCTTCGTCGGCTTCGGTCACTGGGCTGTCGTCCGATTTGGTTTTAACCTCAAAATCGTCTGAATTGTAGATTTCCATAATTTTGTCGCCCGCTTCGAGCGCCAGACGGCGAAAAACGAGGGTAAGGTGGTCAAAATCCAAAAGGTTTCTCCTAAAACAGTGTATTCTTGTGTTTCTTTATCGCCCCCTTAATATCTCATGGTAAAGGAACAGCAAGAATTCCTTGCGATAGTAGCGCAATTCATTCCTTACAGCCCTCGGCAGGACAGCTAAAATATGTTTCAGGTACAACCGCAAAAACACAAAGGCCTTCACACAGCTCTTGCTATCCTCGAACTTATTTACCATTCGACCGTGCGCGAAGTTCGGAAATCACACGGAAATGCCCTAATCGGCCTCTTATTGAATATGATGCAAACCGTCGTGTTGGTTGTTGCATTCTATGTGATGTTTTCGGTTTTAGGCCTGCGAGGAAGCGCCATCCGTGGGGACTTCCTGTTGTATATCATGTCGGGAATTTTCCTGTTCATGACCCACACAAAGGCGATGGGTGCCGTGGTGGGCGCCCCTGGACCGACCTCTGCGATGATGCTTCATGCGCCGATGAATACTGTTGTCGCCATTTGCTCGTCTGCTTTGGCGGCATTGTATATTCAAATTCTGTCGGTGAGTGTCGTCCTGTTTTTATACCACACGGCAATAACTCCGATCACGATAAACCAACCTGCTGGTGCTTTTGCCATGCTGTTGTTGGCCTGGGCGACGGGCGTGTCAATTGGGATGGTGTTTCTCGCCGCCAAACCGTGGGCGCCTGGCTTTATCGGACTTGCAGCCACGATCTATGCTCGGGCGAACATGATCGCCTCCGGCAAAATGTTTCTCGCCAAAACGCTCCCTGGATGGATGCTGTCCCTCTTCGACTGGAACCCCCTCTTTCACGTTATCGATCAATGCCGCGGCTTTGTGTTTATCAATTACATCGCCACGGTGAGTTCCATCAGTTACCCAGTCAAAGTCACCATAGCCCTCACGATGATCGGGTTGATGGGGGAGTTCTATACGCGCAAACATGCGTCGATCAGTTGGAGCGCTGGTAGATAGTCATACCTCCGTCACCATCGTTCGCTAAAAATTTAGAGAATTGTCCGTTGAAAAAGGTGGCATGACTCGTTTTTTTCCACAAAAAACTCGCTGCTTTTGGGTTCAACGGCTTGCAGGCCTAAGGACCCAGCCCTATATACCCAAAGAAGCTTGATCAGGGGCAACTCTGGTTACCAATTGAATCGGAGCCGAGATGCCTAGCATGGGTCCGCGTTCCGCAACATCGCCTAACTCAAAAGGGGTACTACAATATGGCTAAAGTCATCGGCATTGACCTTGGAACTACAAACTCTTGCGTCGCCATCATGGATGGATCGCAACCACGTGTAATTGAAAACGCAGAAGGTGCACGTACAACGCCTTCGATCGTTGCGTTTTCCGACGATGAACGTCTGGTGGGCCAGCCCGCAAAAAGACAAGCCGTCACCAATCCAGAGAACACAATTTTTGGTGTGAAGCGCCTTGTTGGCCGTCGAGCTGACGACAAGCATTTGGCCAAAGACAAAGCGAACCTGCCCTTCGACGTGATCGACGGTGGCAATGGTGACGCTTGGGTCAAAGTTAAGGGTGACAAGTACTCGCCTAGCCAAATCTCCGCTTTCATCCTTCAAAAAATGAAAGAAACCGCCGAGAGTTATCTTGGTGAAGAAGTGACACAGGCCGTTATCACTGTTCCTGCGTACTTCAACGATGCACAGCGCCAAGCCACAAAAGATGCTGGCAAGATCGCTGGCCTTGAAGTGCTTCGGATCATCAACGAGCCAACCGCTGCGGCGCTGGCCTATGGTCTGGACAAAAAAGAAACACAAACCATCGCGGTCTATGACCTTGGTGGCGGTACATTCGACGTTACCATCCTAGAAATTGACGATGGCCTCTTTGAAGTAAAATCCACAAATGGCGATACTTTCCTTGGTGGGGAAGACTTCGACATGCGTATCGTGACTTACCTCGCCGGCGAGTTCAAAAAAGAGAACGGCGTTGACCTGACCAAAGACAAGATGGCGTTGCAACGTCTCAAAGAAGCTGCCGAGAAAGCAAAAATCGAGCTTTCTTCCGCGAGCCAAACTGAGATCAACCAGCCGTTCATCTCGATGGACCCAAAATCTGGTCAACCTCTTCACCTCGTGCTCAAACTGACACGCGCAAAATTGGAAAGCCTTGTAGGCGATTTGATCAAAGCTTCCTTGAAGCCTTGTAAAGATGCTCTCAAAGACGCTGGCCTCTCGACTGGTGACATCGACGAGATCGTTCTCGTTGGCGGTATGACTCGTATGCCAAAAGTCATCGAGGAAGTGTCCAAGTTCTTTGGCAAAGAGCCAAACAAAGGTGTGAACCCAGACGAAGTTGTGGCCATGGGCGCTGCAATTCAAGCGGGTGTTCTTCAGGGCGACGTCAAAGACGTTGTACTCTTGGACGTGACGCCTCTGTCGCTTGGTATCGAAACACTTGGTGGCGTGTTCACACGCTTGATCGATCGCAACACAACGATCCCAACCAAGAAATCGCAAATCTTCTCGACTGCCGAAGACAACCAAAACGCTGTGACGTTGCGGGTGTTCCAAGGCGAGCGCGAATTGGCAGCGGACAACAAAATCCTCGGCCAGTTTAACCTAGAGAACATTCCACCAGCGCCACGTGGCCTGCCCCAAATCGAAGTAACCTTCGACATCGATGCCAACGGTATCGTTGAAGTGGGCGCCAAAGACAAAGGCACTGGCAAAGAGCACAAAATCACCATCCAAGCTTCGGGTGGCCTCTCAGACGAGGATATCGAAGCAATGGTGAAAGACGCTGAAGAAAACGCGGACTCTGACAAAGAGCGCAAAGAGCTTATCGAAGCACGGAACCAAGCCGAAAGCTTGATCCACAGCACCGAAAAAGCCATGGAAGAGCACAAAGATAAAGTCGATCCAACAACGATCGAAGCTATCGAACTCTCCATTGCAGCGTTGCAAGATGATCTTGAGACTGACAACGCCGAGAAAATCAAATCTGGGGTTCAGAACGTAACTGAAGCTTCGATGAAACTGGGCGAGGCAATCTATAAGTCTAGCCAAGAAGAAGCCCAAGAAGAGCCTTCTGGGGTCGACGAAGCTGGTAGCAAAGGTGATGACGACATCATGGATGCTGATTTCGAAGACTTGGACGACGATAAACGCTCCTAATAAGGCGCTCGCCTTTAAAACCGGCCCGAAACAAGTCGGGCCGGTTTTTGCGTTCCCAAAGGGGATAATAACATGTCAAAACGTGACTTTTACGAAACTCTTGGCGTCGCCAAAGGTGCTTCAGCGGACGAAATCAAAAAAGGATTTCGTACGAAAGCCAAAGAGCTACATCCAGATAGCAATCCCGACAATCCCAATGCTGAGTCCGAATTCAAAGAAGCGAATGCAGCTTACGAGGTCCTGAAAGACGCCGAAAAGAAAGCCGCCTATGACCGTTATGGTCATGCCGCTTTTGAAGGCGGAATGGGCGGCGCGCGTCAGGGGCATCCTGGGCAGGGCAATGGCGATTTTGCCTCTGCTTTCTCCGATGTGTTCGACGACCTTTTTGGCGATTTTATGGGCGGACGTGGCGGCGGTGGCCCGCGCACCCGTGCCCAACGCGGGTCCGATTTGCGCTATAGCATGCGCGTTAACCTAGAAGATGCCTACACGGGTTTGCAGAAAACGATCACGGTTCCTACATCTGTGGGCTGTGATAAATGCTCTGGAACGGGCTCGGAAAGCGGCGTTGAGCCAGTTGCTTGCCCAACCTGCTCTGGCATGGGCAAGGTCCGCGCCCAACAAGGGTTTTTCACCGTCGAACGCACCTGCCCAACGTGCTCGGGTACCGGTCAGTTGATCAAAAACCCCTGCACGGAATGTAGTGGGGCTGGACGGACAGAAAAGAACCGTTCCTTGTCTGTGAATATCCCAGCAGGCGTCGAAACTGGTAATCGCATCCGCCTTTCTGGCGAAGGTGAAGCCGGTTTGCGCGGCGGGCCGGCGGGCGATCTCTATATCTTTATCGAAGTTGAAAATCATACGATTTTTGAACGCGATGGGGTAAACCTTCAGTGTCGCATTCCGGTAAGTATGGTTTCTGCGTCGCTTGGTGGTGACATTGAGGTGCCAACAATTGACGGCGGACGCAGTCGGGTTAAGATCCCGTCGGGAAGCCAATCTGGTCGCCAAATGCGTCTTCGCGGCAAGGGTATGCCCGCACTTCGCGGTGGGCCAACCGGCGATATGTTTATCGAGTTAGCTGTTGAAACGCCGGTAAACCTCACAAGTCGCCAAAAAGAACTCCTTCGGGAATTCGGTGGCATTGAGGCCGATAATAGCCCCGAAGAGAGTAGCTTTTTCTCCAAAGTTAAAACCTTCTGGGACGGGATGAAGAGTTAACTCAAATTAACTAAATTTTTAGAGAATCGTTTCAAGCTGGACCTATGAACTTGAAACGATTCTTTTCCGAAAGACCCCTGCCCATGTTCGATATGGATGTGGATGAGGTGCGCCAGCCGAGGAACTCGCAAGCGCAGGGTAGAAAGCCCAGTCATCGGCAAGATAACTCTCAAGAAAAACAGCCAAGCTATATTCGCGACCATCGGAAACGCTTACGGGAACGGTTCCTCCTTGGCGGGGCCACTGCCCTTCCCGATTACGAAATGCTCGAACTTGTCCTGTTCCGCGCTATTCCCCGACAAGATGTAAAGCCCCTAGCCCGTCTTCTGCTCGAGACGTTTGGCGACTTTAATCGTGTGATTTCAGCACCAAGAGAGCGGCTTTTACCAATCCGGGGCGTCGGCGAAGCCGTCATATGCGAGCTGAAAATCATCGAGGCCGCAGCACAGCGCCTCGCGCGCAGCCGTATCATGCAGCAACATGTGATATCGGGATGGGGCGCTATTGTAGACTATTGCCACACGACAATGGCCCACCGCGAGACCGAACAATTTCGCATTTTGTTTCTTGATCGCAAGAACGTTCTGATTGCCGATGAAGAGCAAGCGCGCGGAACCGTGGATCATGTGCCCGTTTACCCACGCGAAGTCGTAAAGCGGGCGCTGGAATTGAACGCCTCGGCGTTTATTCTAGTGCACAATCACCCGTCGGGTGACCCTACCCCGTCACAAGCGGACATAACCGTCACAGCCCAGATCAATGAGGCAGCGCTGGCTTTGGGACTAACCTTGCACGACCATCTTATCGTAGGAAAATCCCGCGAGCTTAGTTTTCGGGCTGAAGGGTATTTGTAGAAACGGGGTTTTGCATTGTCTCTAAAGGAGGTTCAGGCTGCTCTGGCGGGCGGATGGGCCCAAGCCAAGCTTCTACGCGCCTGTTGACCTTGCTGCCCCATTCAGTTTCATCACAAGCCATGGGCATCGCCTCGCCAAACCCTTTGGACGTGACGCCCATGCGATTGGGATCAAACAAAGTCGCTTCCCGCAGCACTGCCGCCTCCACGACCTGTGCACGGCGAAGCGCGATCTTTCGGTTTGCCGCCGCTCCTCCGTCACCATCGCTAAATCCAACAAATGTCACGGAACGGTCGCCAAAGATGCCCGCCTCAAGGACCTCGGCCAAGCGTTCAACATTCGCACGTGACTGTGCATCCAGACGCGAGGAGCCCGGCTCAAACCGAAAGGTTGTTGTCACCCGCTGTCCGTCTCGCAACTCAGCAACCATTTCTTGGAGATCGGAAAGCGAGGTTTCTTCGCCTGCCTGCAGGATTGCATTCGCAAGTCGCTCCCCCTGTGAATTCATCGGTATCTCCAACGGGGTTTGGTTCACAAAACCATCATCGGCCACAATTTGGGCGGCTTCTGGTGTAGACAAAAATGCAAAAAACTCGCGGATGACTTTCGGGAAGCGACGATTGGGGACATAAAGGAATAACGGGGCCGTAAGGGGGTAATCTTCCGTTTTTACCGCTTCATGTGTCGCCTGAAATGGAAAGCCACAGCCGCCCAAAAGCGACATAGGTACGCTATTTCCCAAGCTTGAAAGGCTGGTCAAACCCAGCGCAAAGGGGCTGCGAGAAACGGCGTCGCTCAGTGCTTCGTCTCGGGTGTGGCGCTGTGCCGACGGTGCGAATTGCTGATCTGGCGTCAACAGCTCGCTGGAGATTTTTTGGAGCAAACCTGCGCCAGCGCCCCTTAGATGAAGCTCAATGGGAACGTCGATTCCCCCCAACTCCTGCCAATTTGAAATCTCGCCTGACAAAACTTTGGAAAGTTGACCAAGAGAAATGGCGGCAACTGGATTATTTTTTGCGATGATCGGAATGACGCCATCAAGCCCGAGAATTCTTGCATTTTTCGCAAGATTGAGATTTCCGAGGCCCGTTTCAATGGCCTTTGATTGCTCGGCGGCGGTAGCCTCCCGAAGGGAAACCGCAAGATCGGCGTCCTCTGCGAGGAATTGCTCCATCCCGTAATCTGAAGTTCCTAGATCAAACTGGATACGAGCGACCGCCGTTCCGCCATCTTTTTGGGCCAGAACAATCGTGAAATCGGTGTCCGAGGTAACTTCACGCGCCGCATCATACCCGTGCTTTTGCGCAAACCGTTCAAAAAGAGACGGGAGCAGTGTTCCAGCCACTCCCTGCGCTCCCGCGATGGAAAGCTCCGCAACATACCCTTCGAGGTTCGGACAGGCAGGTCCAGAACAGTAAACGCCCGATCCATCGAGGGTCAGGACACCATATTCAGTGTCGACGCGATAGAATTCACCGTCATAACTAACCAAGGCACCAGATAAAGTAACGCCGCCATCAAGAGATGACAAAGTCACATCTTGGGAGTGCGCCAACAGGGGCGTAAATACGAAAAGTGCGGCGCAAACCGCCGCACGAAGGATGTTCATACGCATGCCCGAAATAAAATTTAGTTCAGAGCGATTTTTAGGTCCCGAAGCAGATTATTCAACACCAAAAAGTCGCCCATGGCGTCACAATCCGGCATTGTCAGCCCTAAATCAACCACTTCTACACCCGTTGTCGATTTTGGCTGCATTACTTTGGCCAAAATCTTGCGGCCACAGTTAAAGGAAGTAATTTCCGCTTCGACAGAAAGACGTACAGCACCGTTGCGGCGAATGGCCCCAGACGGGAAACTATATACTTCTGCGTGCATTGAATCGGGACCGTCCCCTTCCCCCACTCGCGTCATAAAACCACCAAGCGCTCCGGTAGCATAAGCAACTTTTCGAGGCGAATTCTTCCAAACATGTCCTGCTTGACCATAGTCAGCGCCAAACTCCAGCGCATGTATTTCTAGGCCTGTGCGCCCCTTCCACTGTAATGCAACCCTCTCAAAATCGTCAAAATCGCTCACGTGTAAGGTCGTTACCGCACTTTGCCCGCCCGCAAATGTTACAGAAATTGTAGGATCTTTGGACATCGCTGGAAGGGAAATCTCGGCCAAACCGACCGTAGAGGTTACCCCTGAAACCGCAAGTTCCCCTTGCCGAAGCACAAACATTTCGCTTGGTGCACAACTCGCCGAAAGCTTTACTTCAATCATTGCGGCCGGGCCAGCAAGTGCCTCAAGCTTGGTCGAGCAGGGAACGCCATAAGCGCTATAGGTTGGCGCGTTTTTAACGGGGTTGGAGGCAAGAGTGTCGCGCATGCGTGCAGAGGCATTCACCGGATAACTCTTCAGCAAAAGATGCGCCCTTGTCGCCTCGGGAGCAAAAGGCAACCCTAGAGAGGCATCTGCGGGGGCGGAAGTGTGTTGGACCGTTTCTGGATCCACCAGCGAAACATCTGCGCCAATGTTCATCTTATTGAAGTCGGAGGATGCAAAAATCGCGTTATTGCCCTCACCACTCTGAAGCGCATAGCCAATCGAAAACGCGGCAGCAAAGCTCGCAAGCACGTAAACGAAATTTCCCTTCAAACGCATGGCTTCCTCCAATCGATTTACTCGCCTCCTATCATTCAACCCAAAATGAGGCTGAATTTGGGCGCGCTTTTGGCCATTTTCGGTTTGCGACAGGAATTGAGATCCATGACTGAAGAAACGCGCCGCCCAAGGTTTGAGCGGCGCGATTTTTAGATTTTACCGTGGCAATGTTTGAATTTCTCTCCAGAACCACAAGGACAGAGATCATTGCGCGCGGGGTCGCCCCACGTTTCTGGATTGTTTTCGTCAAACCCCTCAGTGGTCGCTTTCGGCAATGCGGCCTGTTGCGCTGCCACAGCCGCTTGCTGCTGGGCTTTGTATTGTTCTAGTTGTGCGCGCTGCATGGTCTCGATTTCTTCGCGCGAGGGCAATCGTGCGAGTTGCTCGCTGACTTCTTCGCGCAGGGTGTCGAGCAAAATCTCGAACAGTTGGAAGCTTTCAGTTTTGTACTCGTTCAATGGATCGCGTTGCGCATACCCACGAAACCCAACGACCGAACGAAGGTGTTCCAAAGTCAGGAGATGTTCGCGCCACTTCCCGTCGATTGTCCGCAGCAAAATCTGCTTTTCGATCCCGCGCATTTCTTCTGGGCCGAAATCCGCAGCCTTGGCGGCCATAAATTTGTCGGCAGCATCACACAAACGTTCCCGCACATCGGAATCATCTACACCTTCTTCGCGGGCCCATTCGATCACCGGAGCATCCACCCCGATTTTCTTAAGGATCTCAGCATAGAGGCCCTCTGTATCCCACTGTTCGGCATAGGATTTCGCTGGCATGTGAATGTCGACCAAATCATCAATAACCTGATGACGCATGTCCTGCACGATTTCAGAGAGGTCTTGGGATTCCATAATTTCACGGCGCTGAAAGAAGATCGCTTTGCGCTGGTCGTTCATCACGTCATCAAATTTCAGGAGTTGCTTGCGTTGATCAAAGTTGCGGCCTTCAACCTTTGCTTGTGCTTTCTCGAGGGATTTATTGACCCAGGGGTGCACAATCGCTTCGCCCTCTTTCATCCCGAGGCTCGACAAAACTTTGTCCAAACGTTCGGAACCAAAAATCCGCATCAAATCATCTTCGAGTGACAAGAAGAACGACGAACGGCCTGGATCGCCTTGGCGACCTGAACGGCCGCGCAACTGGTTATCAATCCGGCGACTTTCGTGGCGTTCAGTTGCCAGTACAAACAGACCACCGGCCTCTTTGACTTTCTCTTTCTCTGCGGCGATTTCGGCCAAAAGCGCGTCTTTATCTGTGTTTGGATCGGCGGCAAGCGCCTGCTCCAAGCGCAGGTCTGCGTTCCCGCCAAGCTGAATATCGGTACCTCGTCCCGCCATATTCGTCGCAATCGTCACCGCGCCAAAACGGCCCGCATCGGCAACAATCTGCGCCTCTTTTTCGTGCTGGCGTGCATTCAAAACGTTGTGTGTAACGCCCGCTTCTTTGAGTAGACCCGAGAGGAATTCCGACTTCTCGATTGAAGTTGTCCCTACAAGGATCGGCTGGCCCTTTGCGTGCGCTTCTTCAATAGCGATAACAACGCCTGCGAATTTCTCTTTTGCGGTCCGGAACACTTGGTCATGCTCGTCAATCCGAACAATCGGGCGGTTTGTTGGCACTTCAACAACGCCGAGATTATAAATTTCGGCGAACTCAGCCGCCTCAGTAAGCGCGGTTCCCGTCATGCCGGCGAGTTTGCCATACAAGCGAAAATAATTCTGGAACGTAACCGAAGCATGGGTGACGTTTTCGGGCTTGATATCAACGCCTTCTTTGGCCTCAATCGCTTGATGCAAGCCGTCAGACAAACGACGCCCCGCCATCATCCGACCGGTAAACTCGTCGATCAACATCACTTCGCCATCGCGCATGATATAGTCTTTGTCGCGGGTAAAAAGCTTGTGCGCTTTGAGGCCTTGGTTGACGTGGTGCACCACGGTCGTGCTTTCCGGATCATAGAGCGATTGCTCGGCGGGCAAAATACCGTGCTCATGCAACAAGGCTTCGAGGAAATCGTTACCATCTTCGGAGAAAGTAACGTTTTTGGTTTTTTCGTCGTGCGTGAAATGCTCTTCGGTCAAGCTTGGGATCAGCTTGTCGATGGAAATGTACAACTCGCTGCGATCTTGGGCAGGTCCCGAAATAATCAACGGTGTCCGTGCTTCGTCGATCAAAATGGAGTCGACCTCATCCACAATCGCATAATGGTGGCCGCGCTGTGCCAATTGGCCCAATTCGGACCGCATGTTGTCGCGAAGATAGTCAAACGCCAGTTCATTGTTCGTGGCATAGGTAATGTCGCATTTATACGCGGCTTTTTTCTCTTCATCAGGCTGCTGCGGATAGACAACGCCCGTCGTCATTCCAAGCGCGCTGTAAACTTGGCTCATCCACTCGGCGTCGCGTTTGGCGAGGTAGTCATTCACCGTCACAATGTGAACACCCTCCCGCGTCAAGGCGTTCAAGTAGGCCGCGAAGGTCGCCATGAGGGTTTTCCCCTCGCCCGTTTTCATCTCGGCGATATTACCGCGATGTAGAAAAATACCAGCCATCAACTGGGTATCAAAAGCGCGCAGGCCAAGGGCACGTCGCGCGGCTTCCCGCACATTAGCAAAGGCTTCGGGGAGAAGGTCATCGAGCTTCTCTCCCTTTTGGGCGCGCTCGGACAGTTCCAGTGTTTTCTCTTTGATGCCTTCGTCGGTCAGGGCTTCAAATTCAGGCTCAAGATCATTGATCTTTTGCACAAGCGGGCGGGTCGATTTGACCAGACGATCATTCGGTGAACCAAAGACTTTTTTGGTGATTTTTCCGATACCCAGCATAAATTCTCCGCTTGAACACTTCTATTGGTTGGTTCGTTTGAACCTTGCCTTGATCCGCCTTAAAAGCGGGCTTATCAAGGGCCAAATGACTGGCACGAAACGACAAGGCACTTTGGCGATGTAAGGGTCCAACCGGACACTGTCAATGTTAGGGGGCCTAATGGACAAATCTAAGGGTGAATTGATGTTAAAACACACTAAAATCGGTATCTTTGCAGTACTTCTGGCGACCACGAGCGTCGCTGTTGCCCAAGACACACCTCCAAAACCCGAATGGGGAACGGTTGTGGCCACAGTGAATGGCATGGATATCACAATCGGCCATATGATTATCGCCCGTGAAACGCTGCCACAGCAATACCTCACCCTTGAAGACGGCGTTCTGTTTGAGGGAATTTTGGAAAACTTGATCCAACAAAACATCCTCGCACAATCCGTTAAAGGCAATGTTTCCTTGCGGGACCAAACTGCGATGGACAACCAAACACGATCCTATATGGCGGGATCCGCTGTTGACGCGGTTCTATCAACGGCCGTCACGCAGGAAAAACTTGAGGCGCTTTTCAACGAGACATATATCGGCGGCGAACCCGAAATGGAGTTTAATGCGGCCCATATTCTTTTGGAGAAGAAAGAGGAAGCTGATCTCGTTGTCCAACTGCTTGACGCCGGAAGTGATTTTGCCGAACTCGCACGCGAGAAATCAACGGGACCGTCCGGCCCGAATGGCGGCAACCTTGGATGGTTCTCGAAAGGGGCGATGGTTCCAGCATTTGAAGAAGCGGTAATTGCGCTTGAAGACGGCACTTATTCCGCACCCGTTGAGAGCGAATTCGGCTGGCACGTCATTCATCGTATCGAAAGCCGCGTACAAGACGCCCCGACTTTTGAAGACGTTCGCGACGAACTTGAAGCGGAGTTGCAACAACGCGCCCTTGCAAAAGCCGTCGAAGCCCTCGAAGGTAACGCCGAAATTACACGCACCGAAGTAGTCATTGACCCAACTGTTCTCCAAGACCCAGAAATCGTCGGAAAGTAACCTATGACACTCTCTCCACTCGCGCCCAAAGGCGGTTTTCCAGATCTTCCGGTTATTGAAGGTGTAACCTTTGCCGCCATTGCCGCGGGTGTACGATATCAAGGCCGTGACGATGTGATGCTTGCACACCTCTGCGCGGGCACAGCAGTTGCGGGCGTGTTCACACGCTCCGCAACCCGCGCCGCCCCTGTCCTTGATTGCGAGGCCAAGCTTGGCGGGGACACCAGCGAAGCAGCAGCGTTCGTTGTAAACTCTGGCAATGCCAATGCGTTCACGGGCGGTCGCGGCACAGCCACGGTTGAGGCCGTGACCGCTTCCGTATCGCAGGTCCTCAACATTCCCCAGACGCGCGTTTTCACGTCTTCGACGGGCGTGATCGGTGAACCGTTGGACCCAGCACGTATCACCAACAAGCTCTCAGAACTCAAAGCGGGCTTGTCGGCAAACGAAGCCAACCGTGCCGCGCGTGCCATCATGACGACTGACACGTTCCCAAAAGGGGCCTTTGCAACCGTCGACGGTATCACCATCAGCGGATTTGCCAAAGGGTCTGGCATGATCGCGCCCGATATGGCGACAATGTTGGTCTATATTTTCACCGACGCCAAAATCGCCCAACCACGGCTTCAAAAAATCCTCAGCCACCTGACGGACAAAACTTTCAACTGTATCACGGTCGATAGCGACACCTCCACTAGCGACACATTGCTTATGGCGGCAACGGGCAAAGGCCCCGAAGTTACCGACGAAGCGGCCTTTGAAGCGGCTCTCCACGGTGTGATGCTCGATTTGGCGCATCAAGTTGTGCGCGATGGTGAGGGTGCTACGAAATTCGTCGAAGTTGCGGTAACGGGTGCCATTAGCGATTCCGACGCCCATCTCGTGGCCATGGCGATCGCAAACTCCCCACTGGTGAAAACTGCGATCGCAGGCGAAGATCCCAATTGGGGCCGTGTTGTTATGGCGGTCGGAAAATCGGGCGCAGCTGCGGATCGCGACCTTCTGTCGATCTCGTTTGGTGATATCTTGGTCGCGGAAAAGGGCTGGGTTTCTCCAAGCTACACCGAAGAAGCAGGTGCGACCTATATGAAGGGCGACTCGCTCAAGGTTGGCGTCGATTTGGGAATTGGTACTGGCGTCGCAACTGTCTGGACCTGCGACCTCACCCATCGCTATATCGAGATCAACGCGGATTATCGGTCTTGAGTGTACTTCTCGTCTCGGCGGTCGCCTTGATTGACCGAGACAGTCGGGTCCTTCTGGCACAACGTCCCGAAGGGAAATCTATGGCGGGGCTGTGGGAATTCCCAGGCGGAAAAGTCGAAGCAGGCGAAACGCCTGAGGTGGCTCTCATTCGGGAACTTTCTGAGGAGCTTGGCATTGAAACTTGGCAAAGTTGCCTTGCGCCGCTCACTTTTGCCAGCCACGCCTACGAAAAATTCCACCTTTTGATGCCACTTTTCGCTTGCCGCAAATGGCAAGGAACACCGCACCCTCAAGAAGGGCAAACGCTCAAATGGGTGAAGGCCGCGGACTTAAGAAGCTACCCGATGCCGCCTGCGGACATTCCGTTGATCCCCATATTGCGCGACTGGCTTTAGCGCCTTTTCACTCAGATACATCCAGACATAAAAAAGGGCCGATCAACTCAATGATCGGCCCTTAAGTTTTGATTGCAACAAGCCCTAGGCGAGGTTGCGTTCAACTGTTTCGCGCTCAAAGATCTCGATAACATCGTCGGGACGAATGTCTTCGTAAGCTTCAAATGCCATACCGCATTCTTGACCCGAAGTAACTTCTTTGACTTCGTCCTTGAAACGTTTCAGCGTTTTCAGCGTACCTTCGTGGATCACAATGTTGTCGCGCAGCAAGCGAACGCCTGCGGAGCGGCGTGCGACGCCTTCGGTAACGATACAACCCGCAACGCGGCCAATGCCAGTAACCTTGAAGACCTCTTTGATCGACGCATACCCAATGAACTTTTCGCGAATTTCCGCAGAAAGAAGACCAGAGGCCGCCGCTTTAACATCGTCCACAAGATCGTAGATTACCGAATAGTACCGGATCTCGACGCCCTTTTGGTTCGCAGAATTGCGAGCCGAAGCGTTTGCACGCACGTTAAAGCCAATAACCGGTGCGCCGGAAGCTTCAGCCAAACCGATATCCGATTCCGTGATCGCGCCAACACCGGAGTGTAGAACACGAACCCGAACTTCGTCGTTGCCGATTTTTTCCATCGCCTGAACGATTGCCTCTGCCGAACCCTGAACATCGGTTTTCACCAAGATCGGAAGCTCGGAAACGCTCTTGTCGTCTTTTGCCTTCGCCATAAGTTGCTCGAGAGTAGTAGCGGCACCAACGGCGGCGCGCTGCTCTTTGGCAGCATGGGCACGGTAATCTGCGATTTCACGTGCCTGAGCTTCGGTCTCAACAACATTCAAAACATCGCCAGCTTCTGGTGTTCCGTTGAGGCCAAGAACCTCGACAGGAACCGAAGGCCCAGCTTCTTTGATACGATCGCCTTTGTCATCCATAAGGGCGCGAACGCGACCCCATTGTTCGCCAACAACAAAGATATCACCCTGACGCAAAGTTCCATTTTGAACCAGAACAGTAGCAACTGGGCCACGTCCAACGTCAAGCTGAGCCTCAATAACCGCACCAGTCGCCGAGCGTTTTGGGTTGGCTTTCAGGTCAAGAATTTCCGCTTGCAGCGAAATCGCCTCAAGCAAATCATCAAGGCCCGTTCCATTGATGGCCGAAACCTCAACGTCTTGTACGTCACCAGACATTTTCTCGACGATAACTTCGTGTTGCAGCAAAGCGACACGAACCTTGTCTGGATCTGCATCCGGACGGTCGATTTTATTGATGGCAACAATCATCGGCACACCCGCCGCTTTCGCGTGATGAATGGCTTCGATTGTTTGTGGCATAACAGCATCGTCAGCTGCGACCACAAGGATAACGATATCCGTCACTTGTGCACCGCGCGAACGCATGGATGTAAAGGCCGCGTGACCAGGCGTGTCGAGGAAGCTCATCAACGAGCCGTCTTCGGCCGTAACCTGATAAGCCCCAATATGTTGGGTAATCCCACCGGCTTCACCAGCCACAACTTTAGACTTCCGGATCGCGTCAAGAAGCGACGTCTTACCGTGGTCAACGTGACCCATAACTGTAATGACCGGAGGACGTGAAACCAGATCGACCTCGTCATCCACGATTGTTGCGATCACGTCTTCCACATCGGAATCAGACACGCGCACAATTTTGTGGCCAAACTCTTCGATGATCAACTCGGCAGTATCCGCGTCGATTGTTTGATTTGCCGTTACCATCATACCCATTTTCATGAGTGATTTCACAACTTCGCCCACACGTTCGGCCATACGATTGGCCAACTCGGAAACGGCGATCGCCTCAGGAACCCTTACGTCGCGCACGATTTTTTCGCGCTCGACTTGGCCGCCCATTGCTTTTTGACGCGCACGTTCTTGCTTGCGCTTCATCGACGCCATGGAGCGATGACGATTGTCACCACCACGAAGCGCTTGATTTAGCGTCAGTTTGCCTGAACGACGTTTGTCTTCGGCGACCTTTGCTGCAGGCTTGTCGGCGCGGTTATCGCGATCCGTCTTGCGCGGCGCAGAGAATGGACGCGCAGGTGCACCACGATGGGCGCTCGCCGTGTCTGTCGCAGCTCCAGCTGGAGTTGCCGCAGCACGTGGAGTGGGCTTGGCCGCTTGCGCAGCACTTTCAGCACGCTCTTTCGCGATTTCCGCCTCTTTCTTGATGCGGTCCTCTTCGGCAGCTTTTTCTTTGATCCGCTCTTCGCGTTCCCGCTCTTCAGCCTCTTTGGCGTCGATATCCGCACGACGTTTGGCGCGCTCTTCAGCGCGGGCCAGTTCGTCGGCTTCGCGTTTCGCCGCGTCTTCAACTTCGCGGGCTTTCGCGAGTTTCAACGCCGCAAGACGACGGTCCATTTCGACATCAGAGATGCCTGCGGGACGCCGTGAAGGATCCCCTACAGACGCGCTGCTTACATTTGCTTTACCTGCACCAGGTTTTGGCACGACAACGCGTTTGCGTTTCGTTTCCACAACAACGTTTTTGGTGCGTCCGTGGCTAAAGCTCTGCTTTACGTTACCAGGACGTCCTGCGCCAGTGCGCAGACCCAGTGTTTTTTTGCCGTCACTATCGCTCATGTGGTCTTCGTACCCTTCTCGGTGGATATTCCACCGCCATTTGCGCGCACGCCTCTAAGGCGTTTGGCTTCCTCTACCGCACTTTTGGTGAGTCCACCAGTCGCAAGCGCGCCATGTATCACAATTTCCCGTCCAAAGGCCATTCCCAATTCATGTGCCGTAAGCATATCAATATAGAGATCGCGATCATGCGGGGGGCGGAGCTTGGATTTTCCGCGCTCTGACCCGTCTGAAGCCTGAATCAAAACCGAAGCTCTTTCGGTCTCAAGCCAGCCTTTAACTTTTTCATATCCTGTCACAGCCCGGCCAGCCTTGCGTGCCAGCGAGATGTGATCCACCAGCCGTCGCACAAGTGCCGCTTCGATGTCTTCTATTAAGGTTTCTGGCACCACGACCGCCTGTTTGGCGGCGCGGGCAAAAAGCCCTTTTTTCATTGCCAATGCCAGCGCCTTGCGGTCAGAAAGAACCCAAATCCCGCGGCCGGGCAACTTGCCCGAAATATCCGCATAGATCTTGTTTTCCGGGCCCACAACAAACCGGATCATCCCGCCCTTGGGCTGAACCTCACCTGTTGCGATACATCGCCGTTCGGGGTTTTCCCGTTCGTTTTTTCGACCGCCGCGCGCCATTTGCGAAATCCGAAGCCCTTAAGCCTCGGCCTCCTCTTCTGTATCATCCGCATCATCTTCGCCTTCTTCAGTAGCGAGATCCGCAGGATCAACCCAACCCAATGTAATCCGAGCCGTCATAACAAGCTTTTGTGCTTCTTCGAGCGACATGTCGAAAGGTTCAAGAACACCTTCGTCTTTCTTACGCTCGCCATTCTCGGTCGTCCAGCCACCGGCCAGTTCCCAATCCGCACAAGTTGCGAAGTCTTCGAGGGTTTTGACACCGTCCTGCGCAAGCGCAAGGATCATTTGGGGTGTCAAACCGTCAAATTCAATAAGCGATTCCTCGACACCCAACTCACGCGCCGTATCGAGCGCTTTTTTGCTGGCCGCTTCAAGGTAGTCCCGCGCACGTGCTTGAAGTTCGCTTGACGTATCTTCGTCGATGCCCTCAATGACGGTCAACTCGCTGACGTCCACATAGGCAACCTCTTCGAGGTTCGTAAAACCTTCAGACACCAAGAGCTGGGCAAAGAATTCGTCCAGATCGAGCGCTTCCATAAAGAGGCCAGTTCGGGCCGCGAATTCTTTCTGACGACGTTCGGATTCTTCGGTTTCCGTTAGAATGTCGATGTCCAAGCCAGTCAACTGGCTCGCAAGACGCACGTTTTGACCACGACGACCAATCGCCAAGGAAAGTTGCTCATCAGGAACAACAACCTCAATGCGCTCAGCTTCTTCGTCGAGAACAACTTTGGTAACTTCGGCTGGCTGCAACGCATTCACAAGGAAGGTTGGCGCGTCTTCATTCCATGGAATGATGTCGATTTTCTCGCCCTGAAGCTCGTTTACAACAGCCTGAACACGGCTCCCGCGCATACCCACACAGGCCCCAACAGGGTCGATGGAGTTGTCATGCGAGATCACAGCGATTTTCGCACGCGAACCTGGGTCACGTGCGACGGCTTTGATTTCAATGATACCGTCGTAAATCTCTGGAACTTCCATTTTGAACAGTTCCGCCATAAATTGGGGGTCTGTCCGGCTGAGGAAAATCTGAGGCCCACGCACTTCGCGACGCACATCCTTGATGTAGCAACGAATACGGTCGTTCGGGCGATAGCTCTCGCGGCCGATTTTCTCGTTGCGACGCAAAATGCCTTCGCCAGCACCCACATCCACGATGACGTTGCCGTATTCTTCGCGCTTAACAACACCATTGATGATGGTACCAGCACGATCTTTGAATTCTTCGAACTGACGATCACGCTCAGCTTCACGAACCTTTTGCAGGATCACTTGCTTGGCAGACTGCGCCGCGATGCGGCCCATTTCTACGGGAGGCACTTCGTCGATGATTTCGTTGCCAATTTCTGGCGCTTCTAGAAATTCACGTGCTTGCGCAACAGTCACTTCGGCTTGGTGGTTTTCCACCATATCGTCGGCAACAACTGTACGAACACGGGTAAACTTGGACCGGCCTGTCTTGCGGTCGATGTGAACACGGATGTCCATTTCGGCGCCATAACGAGATTTCGCCGCACGGGCCAAAGATTCTTCAAGCGCCTGAACAACCAGTTCAGGATCGATCATCTTTTCGCGTGCAACCGCATCGGCGGTTTGCAAAAGCTCTAGCTGGTTGGCTGAAGTAATTGCCATGTCTACTGCTCCTCAGAAACGTCAGTTTCAGTTTCAATCTCGTCAAAATCGTTTTCGTTCACGATGCCCGCAGCTTTACGCTGCTTGAGCATTTCCGTAATCAACTCATCCGTCAGAATAAGCTTAGCATCAGCCAACCACTCAAACTTCAGGCCAATTGTGCCTTCAGTGACGGTGATCAAAACCTCGCCATCTGCCGTACCGGCGAGAATACCCTTAAAGCGACGACGGCCGTCAATGGCATCGGTCAATTCAAGCTTGGCCTCATAGCCGTTCCAAAGGTCGAAATCTTTCAAACGTGTCAAAGGACGGTCAATACCGGGGCTGGAAACTTCAAGCGCGTAAACGCCATCAATCGGATCTTCCACGTCCAAAGTCGCCGAAACCTCGGTCGAAACTTTGGCGCAATCGTCCACTTCCATGCTGCCGTCTGCCTTTTGAGCCATAATTTGCAACGTTTTTTCGTCGCCACCCATCAACCGTACGCGCACCAATTCATACCCCAAGTCTTCGATGACGGGTTGAATCATGCCGGCGAGACGGCGATCAATCGCGGAACTTGCAACGAGATCAGACAAAATAGCTCCTTGATGTTAGACACAAAAAAACGGGCTGCGCGGCCCGTTGTGAAGTTCGGTGGGCATCAAGTTTGGAACTTAACGCGCCGCTGTTGAAAGCCATATACGCAGGTTTATCTGAGTCTGCAAGGCCTTCCTTGCAGAACTCAACTTTCAAGCGATTTAAGCCGGTTTTTGCGCTATGATAAAAACCACGCCTTTTTTCGGCTCCCACAACTCAACAACCTCAAACCCAGCCTCTTCGTGCATTTGTTTAAGGTACGCGGTGTCGAAAAATTGAAGTGGTGGCAAGAGCCCGATAAGCATACCCGCATGCATCACTGGCTTCATGACGCGGTTCATATTCTTTAGACTCGCCGAACTCGACACAATCATTCCACCGGGTTTGAGCAAATCATAAACGTGGCCAATCACCTCTTTATGGTTAGGCAAAAGATGCAAAATATTCATTGCCAAAACCATGTCAACTGAATTGGGTTGGCGCGAAATCGAATCAATCGGCTCGCACGTAAAGGTGAGGTTTTTCAATCCAGACCCTTTGAGTTTTCCCTTGGCAATCGCCACCATGTTTTTGGAAAAATCCACACCTTCATATGTCTTCACAAGTGGCGCGTGTAAAAGAGCGGTCGACCCTGTCCCGCACCCGATTTCCAAGACATCCATGTCAGCGCGGAAACATGCGCGCGTTTTTTCAAGCTTTTTTTGATAGGACGCTTCGTCCGAAATCGGGGACTTGGCATAGTTTTTCGCCATGATATTCCAAAAACCTGCGCCTGCGGCCATGTGATAGCTCCAAAATAAAATAAATACTCGTTATAAATATGCTGCCTAGTAAGAAGTTCAAGATAGAGATCCGCCTAGAGGCCAAGCATTGCTTTCTGTGGCCCCAAGCCATGCATAACCCGAGTTAAAGCCCGCGTAATCTCTGGCTCTGACATCGCATGCCCCGCCATCGCAACCATGGTCAATTCGCACTTGGGCAACCGCGCGGCGATACGTTGTGCCGCCTCTGGAGGGCACACCATATCCTGTCGCCCCTGCACGATTGAAACACCAATATGATCGATTTTCGACAAATCACGCTCAATTTGCCCGTCAATTTCAAGGAACCCTTTGTTCATGAAGTAATGGTTCTCGAGCCGCGCAAAAGCGCGCGCATACTCTCCCGGTGCACCACCAGAAGTCCCGTTAGAGCGGATTGTCGCGAGTGAATTTTCCCAAGCAGCCCATTCTTGAGCGTATTTCGTTTGAACCGCGATATCGTCGCCAAAGAGTCGTCGATGGTAGGCTGCGATCATATCGCCACGCTCGTCTTCGGGAATTATCCGCTCAAAGGCGTCCCAAGCTTCGGGATAGAACCGCGCCGCGCCGCCTCCATAGAACCAATCAAGTTCGCGCTGCGTTGAGAGATAGACCCCTCGCAACACAAGATAAGCGGTGCTCTGAGGGTGGGTTTGGGCATAAATCAACGCCAAGGTCGCCCCCCAACTGCCACCAAATACGATCCATCTGGAAATGCCCAGCGCGGTGCGGATCTTCTCCATGTCGCTAACCAAGTCCCAAGTTGTGTTATTTTCAACCGAGGCAAACGGGCGCGACCGGCCACAACCGCGCTGATCAAACAGAATAATCCGATAGACAGAAGGATCAAAAAACCGCCGCATCATCGGCGAACATCCCCCACCGGGACCGCCATGCAGAACTACAACAGGCACCCCAACAGGGTTGCCGCACTGTTCGACATATATTTCATGTCCATCACCGACATCCAACTTTTGCCGATGAAACGGTTCAATCGGCGGAAATAGATAGTCGGATGCGCTGTTTTGGCCTGAGATTCTGTCCATAGATTGACTATATAGTTGCAGGAGCCGCCTTGCCCATGGCAAATCGCATGAAATCCTTGGAGGGACATATGGAAACCGCCACCAACACCATCGATCCAAACGAAGTCGCCAAATTTGAAGCCATGGCCACCGAATGGTGGGATCCAAACGGGAAATTCAAACCCCTGCATATGCTCAACCCCTGTCGGCTTGATTACATCACGCGTCAAATCGGTGCGGAATTTGATCGGGATTTAACACAGGACTTGGCCTTCGCGGGCTTGCGGATTTTGGACATCGGCTGTGGCGGCGGGCTTTTGTCAGAGCCCATGGCGCGCCTTGGCGCGACTGTGGTCGGTGCGGATGCCGCCGCGGGAAATATCCCCGTTGCGCAGGTTCACGCCCAAGCTCAAGACCTTGCCATAGATTATCGCCACACGACGGCCGAAGCGATAGCCGACGCGGGCGAAACATTCGACGTCGTCCTCAATATGGAAGTTGTCGAGCACGTGGCCGACCCACAAGGATTTCTCAGAGCCTGTCATTCGCTGCTTAAACCGGGAGGTTTGATGCTCTGCTCTACGATCAACCGCAATCCGAAAAGTTTCATGATGGCAATTGTCGGCGCCGAACACATCATGCGTTGGCTGCCTAAAGGGACCCATGAGTTCAGTAAATTCATCACACCAGATGAGCTTTACAAATTGATCGAAGGCGCGAACCTATCGCCGGTCGATCGCAAGGGTTTCGTTTTTAACCCGATTTTGTGGACATGGTCGCTTTCGGACAAAGACCTCTCGGTCAACTATGTGACCGCAAGCGTCAAACCCGACTAGCTTTCGTCGCTCAACCGAACGCGTAATTCGCGCAGAATCGGAAGGGCGGCGCGCACTCGTTCGACTCCTAGATCGCCCACCAATCCGGCGACCGATGGAGCAATGGCGGTAAGTGCGGCTTCGCAGGCGCGTTTGCCCGATGGGCTGATCGCCACGAATTTACGGCGCGCGTCATCCCAATCAGGACGAATATGCACATGTCCTGCGGCTTCTAGCTTGCTCAAAGTATTGGACATCGCGCCGCGCGTGACGGAAAACGATTTGGCCAATTGTGCGGGCGAGCGTTCGCCACTTACATGCGATAAATGATTGAGGACAGTGAAATGCGACAGCTCCATCCCACGGGGTAACGCCTTGGCGAGACGGCTGCGCGCTAGCTGGTCAGCCATGAAAATCTCACTAAATAGAGATATTGCCAAGGAATTGTTAGAGTCGTTCATGTGGGGTTTGTAAACGCCACGTCATTGTTTAGCGAGGGAATTTTGCGCCTCATCTCATCGACTTGGCTCAAATCAATATCCACAATCGTAACGCCAGCCTCGTCCCCTGCATCCGCAAGAACCTCACCCCAAGGCGAAACCACGAGCGAATGCCCATAGGTTTTACGCTTGGAGGCATTCGATTGCAGGTGATCGCCACATTGCGCAGCGGCAATGATGAAACAGCCTGTCTCGATGGCCCGCGCGCGCAACAAAACATGCCAATGCGCCGCGCCAGAAACCGTCGAAAATGCCGCAGGTTGAAGGATGATTTTCGCACCCGCTTTCGCTAAAGCGCGATGCAAATGCGCGAAACGAACGTCATAGCAAATCGTCAAGCCCACCCCGCCAAAATCTGTATTGGCAACGACGGCCCGATCACCCGGACGGTAACCTGCGCTTTCTTTGTAGGTTTCGGTCGGTGAAATCTCGACATCAAACATGTGGATTTTATCATATCGCGCGACAATTTCACCCTGTGGGTTGATCAAAAACGATCGATTGGCAAAGCGCGTCTCATCGGGAAGTTTTATCCCAAGCGACCCAATTGAAATCCAAACCCCTGCATTTCTGGCTTCCTGTTGGAGCGCGGCAAGGGTGATATCATCCTCTTCGAACTGCAAAACAGCGACCTGATGCGCCCGCGAATTTGAAACACAATTCGTAACTTCGGGTGTGGCAATGAACTCGGCCCCTTGCGCAATTGCTTGTCGGACAAAATCCAGCGTCTCCGGCAAATTATTCGCCGGAGTATCGTTTGAATTCAGCTGACAAAGGGCGATGCGCATTTAGCTGGCCAAAAGCGCGTCAAGTTTGCCGCCCTGCTCTAGCGCGAAGAGATCGTCACAACCTCCGACATGGGTTTCGCCCACGAAAATTTGCGGCACCGTACGGCCACCGTTGGCACGTTGAATCATTTCCTGACGTTTTGCCGGATCGCGCGCCACGTCAAATTCAATGAATGTAATGGATTTACTGGACAAAAGCCGCTTGGCAGCATGACAAAATCCACAAGTGTTTTTAGTATATAGCTCGACGGTCTTCATGATATTTCCCTCGTTTTCGGAACTATACAGACACTTAGGTATCCTGTGCAACGCGCGCTAGGGTTATTACATTTACCTCGCAAGCCTGTGATGCGAAACAGGCCCTTGCCGCCGCGTCAAAGGTTGCCCCTGTGGTCAAAACATCGTCCACCAGCAGGATCGGACGTCCCTCAATCAAATGTTGCCTTTTCGGATTAACAGCAATCGCACCACTTACTGTTGCGGTGCGTTCCTTGGGGCCAAGCCCTTCCAAACTCACCGTTCGGCGCACGCGTTTAAGCAAGTCGGGGCAATGCTCCAATCCCAGCTGGGTCGCGATCCCACGCGACAAAAGCGCCGACTGATTGTATCGCCGCTTCAGAAATCGAGACCAATGTAGGGGAATTGGCGCAACAATTGTATCGTCGTCAACTATATCCTCCGCCGCCCGTGCCATCCACTTTGAGGCAGGAGCGGCAAGTTCTTGGCGATCTCCATGCTTCAACCCAAGAACCAGCTTGCGGCCAGTGTCTCTATAGACAAATGCCGCACGACCCCGATCCCAAACATGTGGATGATCGCGGCATCCGTCACACTGCAAAATTTCGTCTGGTGCACTGTCGCCAAGAAGGGGCACCCCACAACAATCGCAAATTGTGCCCGTAATGAAATGCGTATCTCGCCAACATGAACCACACAGCGCCCCCTCGGAATCGACAAGTTCTCCACAAGAAATGCATTGAGATGGGTAGAACAGGCGCACAGGACTTTGCATTTCATCAAAACCTTTCTAAATTGCGGCCAGCAAAGGACGCCAAATGACCAACACACCCCCAAAACTTACCGACACCAAAGCGCTCGCCCTGCATCGTAATCGCATCCGAGGAACGGACGCCTTGTTTTTGCAACAAGTGGCCGCCGATGAGATTGAGGAGAGACTGAGTGAGGTTAACAGATCGTTTACAAACCCCGCTGTGGTGACCGGATTCCCGCAAATTTGGGAAAAAATACTCCCAAACGCAAAAATAGTACCCGAAGAGGACGTTTTAGCGCTGGAGGTTGGCGCTCATGATTTGGTGATTCATGCCATGGGGCTGCATTGGGCGAACGATCTGGTGGGGCAGTTGGTGCAATGTCGCCGTGGGTTGCGGGCTGATGGACTGTTCCTTGGGGCGATGTTTGGCGGGCAAACACTTTCCGAGTTGCGCTCAGTTTGGGCTGAAGTTGAGACGAAATTGACGGGCGGGCTGTCGCCTCGCGTTGCGCCCATGGCGGAAATTCGTGATTTGGGCGGCCTGCTGCAACGCGCGGGTCTTGCGTTGCCAGTGGCGGATTGCGTCACAAAAAACGTGACCTACAAAAGTGCGCAGCATCTGATGCAGGATTTACGCGAGATGGGAGAAGCAAACGCTCTAGAACATCGCCACAAGAAGCCCGTCACTCGCAGGGAAATTGAGACCATAAACGAGGCCTACGCCGCTCACTTTCCGGCGGATCTAGGGCGCATTAGAGCCACATTTGAACTCGTGTTCCTTACGGGTTGGGCACCTGATGAAAGCCAGCAAAAACCGTTGCGGCCTGGGTCTGCTCGGACGCGCCTTGCGGACGCCCTCAATACTGTAGAATTTGAGATTCCGCGCAAGACATGAACCCTGCGACGAAATCACCGGATTGACCACGCGTGTTTAAAACCTCATGTCTAGCCGAAGCGACAGGAGAGCCAGTATATGAAACCAGCCAACCACCCATCCTTGCCGAGCCGTAAAATTGGCGTTTTAGTTGCCAACCTCGGGACGCCTGATAATTACGATTATTGGTCTATGCGCCGCTATCTATCGGAGTTCCTGTCGGACAAACGCGTGATCGACTACCCCGCGTGGAAGTGGCAGCCTTTGCTTCAAACCATTATCCTGACGAAGCGCCCCTTTTCATCGGGCGCGGCGTATAAAAGCATTTGGAACCACGAAGCAAACGAAAGCCCGCTTCTGACGATCACCAAAAACCAGACAAAAGCCCTGAAACAGAGCCTGTCCGACGCTTTTGGCGACACTGTTATGGTCGATTTCTGCATGCGATATGGCAATCCGTCGACTCAATCAAAAGTGGATGAAATGGTCGCTGCCGGTTGCGACAAAATTCTATTCTTCCCACTCTATCCACAATACGCGGGCGCGACATCCGCAACCGCAAATGACGCGTTCTTTGCCGCCCTTGCCAAACAAGTTTGGCAACCTGCGGCCCGCACCGTTCCTGCCTATTTCGACCACCCTGAATACATTGAGGCTCTCGCAGGCTCGATTCGGCAAGCGTATGACATAATGGACAGGAAACCCGACATTTTACTCGCGTCGTATCATGGAATGCCCGAACGTTATTTGACACAGGGCGATCCCTATCATTGCCAATGCCAAAAAACGACACGCCTTCTAAGGGAGGCTTTAGGTTGGGACGAAAGCCAAATCATGACGACGTTTCAATCCAAGTTTGGCCCAGAGGAATGGCTTAAGCCGGCGACAGTCGAAGAGGTTGCGCGACAGGCGCAGTCGGGAAACAAAAGCATTGCCGTCATTGCACCCGCGTTTTCGGCGGATTGTATTGAAACCCTCGAAGAAATTAATGAGGAAATTAAGGAAGCTTTTGTTCACGCAGGCGGTGAAGGTTTCACTTATATTCCCTGCCTGAATGATGATGCATCGCACATCGCCGCGCTTACAACGATCATTCAGGAAAACCTAGCAGGCTGGGTCACCAAATAAAAAGAGGCAGAAAAAACTCTCTGCCTCCATGCCGTACATTACTGCTACCAAAAGAAACCTAAATCAACAGAACTTGAGTTCCATTCTTGGTCAGACCAAAAAGGGTCTCGATATTCTCGTTATAGAGCCCAATGCAACCGTTGGACGATTTCCGGCCAATTTTGCGTGTGTCTTGGGTGCCGTGAATACGGTAATACTGCCACGACAAATAGAGCGCATGCGTTCCGAGTGGATTATCAGGTCCAGGACCAATATAACGCGGCCATTCGGGGTTGCGCTTCAACATATTCGGCGTTGGCGACCAGCTTGGCCCATCAACTTTGCGGATAATGGACGTACGCCCAAGACGTGTGAGATCGTCCGATTGCGGCACAGATGTCGGGTACAATTTATAGACCGACAAATCCTCGGACCAGAAGTGCAAAGCCCGCGATTGTGTGTCGACCAGAATCGCACCGTTGCGCGTGTCGGAAAAATACGGCCGCCAGTCGAGGGACCGGAAACTTGATATATTATGCCGTACCGTATCGTCAATTTCTGGTTCAACAGCGATTTGCGCATAGGCTGGCAACGCCAAGCTGCCCGCGAGTGCGACCGAAGTACCGATGAAATTGCGACGGTTCACAAACTTATTCTTCTGTTCAGGCATACTTCGACTCACTTTTCTGTTCAGGTGCTATAATATGGCGCTAAAGTCGCAGTCGCAATTCAAACAAACGTCATCAGGCCAAAAATCGCCTAACTTCATTTGATTGCTTGGGAAATCGTTGCTAAAGACAGTGGATGTGAATTTGGGAAAAATGTCATGAAAATATCTGTGCTCATTGCGGCCGTGTCAATTGTTGCGCTCGCTGCATGCGAACCAACGAATGTGGTACGAATTGGAGCAGATGGTAAACCCCTTCCCCCAATTTATAAAGTCCCGAGTTCAGGTGAAGTAGAATTTGCTGTTCTCGACTCGGTAAACTTGCTGCGCCAATCTTCCGGAGCAGCCCCCCTGAGTTTGGATTCCAAATTGACTGCGGCCGCCGCCACTCATGCTCGCGATATGGCAGTTCAAAACCGCGCGTGGCATTTTGGGTCTGATGGATCTTCGCCGCTAGATCGCGTTGCGCGTACGGGATACAACGGAATCCTTGCGGGCGAAAACATATCAGAGACATATGAAACCGAGCTTGAAACTCTGTCCGCATGGATGGGTACCGCCGACAGTCGCCGCGTCATTCTGGATCCCGAAGCTAAGGACATGGGCTTTTCGTGGTACCAAGAACCAAGCGGTAAAATATGGTGGGCAATGGTGACGGGCCGCAATAGTTTCGGCTCAACCAATTATACATTCGCCGAAAATTAAGGGGAGACGGTGATTACTGTGTTGAGTTTTACCATCCCGTAAATCTCGACCATCTCTTGATTAGAGACCGAAATACAGCCCCATGTCCAATCGGTTCCGCGGAAATTTTTGTTGCGACTCTCGCCATGGATAAAGATATCTCCACCAGGGCTTTTGCCTTGGGCGCGCGCCTCTGCGACATCATTTACATTTGGATAGCTTAGCCCAATCGACAAGTAGAAATCGCTGTTGGGGTTCCGGCGATCGATGCGGTACGCACCTTCTGGCGTTTTGCCGTCGCCCTCAAATTCTTTGTCACCGATGGGCGCAAAGCCTAAATCGATATTGTAAGACTTGAGGATTTTGCCATTATTCAAAAGGAACATTTTTCGCGCGTCTTTGTAGACCGCAATGCGGGTAACTTCTGGGCCAGTATACGGTTGGACCGCGCTGGAACAGCCTGCCAAAATCAATACCACTACGCCTAAAAGCGCAAAGATCACTGCCCGCATTTTTTTTGCCTACTCGTTCTTCTTTTCTTCGCTGATACTACAAATTTTGCGCAACGCAAAGCTTTCCTATGCGCGCCGCTTCGAAAATTTTGCCACAATTTCCACGTGGGGCGACCACCGAAACTGGTCCACAACTTGAACCCATTCAATCTCGTACCCAGCGTTTTTGAGGACCACAGCATCGCGCGCAAAACTCACGGGATTGCATGAAACCATCGCGATGGCCTTCACACCGCTTACCGCAACCTCGGCAATCTGAGCCTCTGCACCGGCACGGGGAGGGTCGATAACGACTGCATCAAAACCCTTAAATTCATCTGGCAAAAGGGGCCGCCGAAAAAGGTCGCGCGCTTCGGTTGTAACGTGCTTTAGCCCTGTCGCGAAACGCCACCCTTGATCCAAGGCCGCGACCATTTCAGCGTCACCTTCAACAGCATGCGCTTCGGCTATCTTCGCGATCGGAAGAGAAAACGTTCCGCAACCGGAAAACAAATCAAGCACTCTTTTGGAGCCAGAAACAATTTCTAACACAGCAGAAACCAATGCTTTTTCACCTTCGCTCGTTGCCTGAAGGAACGTCCCCCCCGGAGGATTCACGCGCGCATTTCCAAACATTTGGATAGGTGCATTTATTTCGCAAACGATGTTTTCGTCCCATGTGAGGCGCGCCAATTCATGACGGTTCGCAATCTGAGCAAACTCAACGCGGGCGGCCTCATCCAGTGGTTTGCCACCCTTTGCGACAACGTCAACACCGCCCAAAGACTGGGTAACGAGGAAGCTTATTTCGCCTTTGCGCGAGGCACCAGCAATGGTCAAATCGATCAAAGCAGGGACGACATTTTTAAGCGCAGGGTCTAGAAGTTGGCAGTTGGGCACCTCAATAATCGTCCCCGTTCCACGTGTGTGAAAACCAATCATCGCGCCATTTTTGGTTCGCTTGCCAGCCAGCCCAGCGCGCCGCCTTGATCCTGGAGGCGAAGTCTGGATGGGCCTAAATTCGGCTTCCAAGCCCTGCCCTTCCAAAGCTGTTTTCACAACGTCCTGTTTCCAATTTGCAACAAAATCATCCGACGCGTGCATTAAACTACACCCGCCACAGGACTTGTAGTGGCTACAAATCGGCTTCACGCGGTCGGTAGAGGGGGTGAGGATTCGCGGCGTGGGCATCTTGCCATCAACGACATCGCCCTCCACCACTTCTCCGGGCAAGGTCATGGGAACAAAAACGGGGCCTGCAGCGATGCCATCGCCCAAGTGTCCCAAACGTTCGATTGTTAATTTCACCTTGCCGTCTCCTCAATGCCGATAAATCCACCGGACTGTCGATTCCAATACTGGGCGTACATCCCATTTTGCTCCAACAATTCCGAATGGGTTCCTTGCTCGACTACGCGCCCTTGATCAAGCACTATTATGCGATCCATCTTTGCAATTGTCGAAAGACGGTGGGCAATGGCCAACACAGTTTTACCCTCCATGACGTTTTCAAGCGCCGTCTGAATGGCCGCTTCAACCTCGGAATCCAGCGCACTTGTCGCCTCGTCCAACACCAAAATTGGCGCATCTTTCAAAATGGCCCGCGCCAAAGCCACGCGCTGACGTTGCCCCCCCGAGAGCTTCACGCCACGCTCCCCTAGGAATGCGCCATAGCCTTCCCGCCCTTTATAGTCGACGAGATCCTGAATAAACCCATGCGCTTCTGCCCGTTGGGCCGCATCGACAACCTCATGCTCGCCAGCATCGGGCTTGCCGTACATAATGTTATCCATGGCCGAGCGGTTAAACATCGCTGTCTCTTGGGTCACCATGCCAATTTGACGCCGAAGGCTTTTCTGCGTCACTTTCGACAGGTCCTGCCCGTCAATCAAAACACGCCCCTTCTCAGGATCATAGAGCCGCAACAGCAAGGAAACCAACGTCGATTTCCCGGCCCCCGAAGCCCCGACAATCCCCAGCTTTTCGCCCGCGCGAATGGTAAGGTTGGTTTTAGAAATCCCGCCCGTTTTACCGCCATAGGCAAACGTCACGCCTTCAAATTGAATCTCTCCTCTTGGTACGGCGAGCTCTGTAGCGGTATCCGCATCAACCAACACTGGCCGCACAGTCAGCGTGTTCATCCCGTCCTCAATCTCACCCACGTGGGAAAACACGCCCATTAACGTAAACGAAACCCAACCCGTCATTTGGGCAAACCGAATGGCCAGTGAGCCGGTCGTGGCAATATCACCCGTGCTCGCGGTGCCCTGAGTCCAGAAAAACAGTGTAGCGCCAACCATCACAACAGGCAAAATACCTGCGATAATCATCAGTCCAAAACGAAATTGCGCAGAAAGATAGCCGAAGTGCGTGGCCTTTGCGCGAAACTCCTTCATCGCTTGGATCGCGGCACGATCTTCATGATCAACATGCGCAAATAATTTAACGGTTTTGATGTTTGAAATTGTATCAACCAGTTGCCCCGTGACCCCCGTGCGCGCCCCAGCGCGTGCGCGTGCACGCACCCTGACGCGTGGCAGATAGTGTCGGAGAAACAACCAATACATGACAAGCCAAAGCCCAAAAACCAATGTAATCCGGTAATCCACATCGGTAATGACAACCGCAGCCCCAATCACAGAGGTTGCGGCGAACACTAATGTGTTGAGGGTCTCGACAACGACCTCTGTGATAGACCCCGCAGCCTGCATTTGCTTTTGGGAAATTCGACCGGCGAAGTCATTGTCAAAAAAGGTCACGGTTTGACCCAAAGTCCAGCGGTTTAATCGCGTCAATACCTGTGTAAAAACCCCGGGAGCGATGACAACAGACTGCATGAGAGCCGATAGCCCCAATAGAATTGGCCGCAAAACGATTAGGAAGAGTAGCGCTATCAATAAAAGGCTGGAATTTCCGGAGAAAAAACTACTTGGATCTCCAGCGAGCGCAGCATCAATCACCATCCCCAAAAATAACGCGGTCGAAACCTCGGTAATCCCCGCCAAGGAGGAAATACCCGCTCCTATACCCAGAGGTTTATAGCTGCCGGACAAACACCAGTTAATGAACTTTCCGAGCTTGCGCGGTGGCGGTGAAGACGCTGGTGCGAAAGGGTCGATCATCTCATCAAGTTTCATTTTTTTCCTAAATCAATTGGCTGAAGCTAAAAATCCTTCACGCGCTTAATGAGTGCATGTCGCGACAAACCAAAATCCGAATTAATCCATTCGAGTTCTAATTTTCTGAGAGCGTTGCCAAGTGCGGCCCCAGATAAGTTTGGCATTAAGTCCGTCGCACTTACACTAAAAACCTGTGCCGCACCTCTAGCAACCTCAGATTTTGCGTCAAGGTGCAGTGGAGTTTTAAAAACCGCACCGCGCAAAAGCAGCACATCCAAAGCAGACCCAGCACCAAGCCGATACCCAAGCGCCGCAGCGCCACTCGTTGAGCCGATCTCATTCCGCAAAGTATTATATTGCTTTGCATCTCTCTTGCTCAAACGCAGCGATTGTTCGATCTCCTGCCCGCCAAGGATGGCTAGCCTTCTTATGGGGTTTGGTTTCACATCGTTTTGAGTTTCAAAGTGAATCAAAATCGGTAGTGTCTTTGCGTCCATACCCACAACAAGCGCGCTTAAAACGCCAGATTGAGCCATAGCGGCCATGGCCGGCGCAGGATCAGCGGCCGCCAAAAGCTTCAACATCTCAGCGCCGATACGTTCGTTGGCCAAAGTCTCTATTCCGGCCAAATTCGCGCTACAGGCCGCCAAACCTTCAGCATCAATTCCTGTATTTGGATCGCCGTACCACGCATAAAACCGAAAAAAGCGCAGGATTCTGAGATAATCTTCGCGAATGCGGTCTTCGGCGTTTTCGATGAACCTAACCCGACGCGCAAGTAGATCTGGCAACCCGTTCAATGGATCCACAACAGTCCCCGCCGAATCCGCGTAAAGCGCGTTCATCGTAAAATCGCGTCGCCGCGCATCGTCTTTAATATTGGTCGAAAACGCTACAACAGCCCGTCGACCGTCCGTTTCGACATCGCGCCTAAATGTGGTAACCTCGTAAGGTGTTTTGCCCTGAACAAGTGTGACAGTTCCATGCTCAATACCTGTTTCAACGGCACGAATACCGTTCTCCTGCGCGAGAGCTAAAACGCGGGTTGGCTCTGCATCTGTCGCGATATCAATGTCATTTGTCGCAACCCCCAGCAGGGCATTGCGAACGCATCCGCCTACAAAATACGCCTGATGGCCCCCACTCTTAAGCATTGTAAAAATGGCTTGTGTCTTTGGGTTATCTAACCAACTTCCCTCAATGCGCATTGTTTAAACCGTCCGCCATCCGCCGTAAAACACGCGCGGTCGCACCCCAGATATAATAGGGTCCGAACGGCACAGTATAATAATTTCTCTCAACACCACGCCAGCTCCTAGACTGTACTTGGTAGCGTTCAATATCAAGCACATGCGCAAGAGGGACTCGAAAAACTTCAGCCACTTCACCCTGTTCCGGATTTGGTACGAATTCGGCTCTAACAAGGCCTAAAACAGGCGTCATTGTAAAGCCAGTGACGGTTTCATGCGGTGGAATCTGGCCCAGAACTTCGACATTGTCGCGCAAAAGTCCAATTTCTTCCTGCGCCTCTCGCAGGGCCGTAGTAACGAGGGTGTCATCCTCCGCATCGCGCTTTCCACCTGGAAAGGCAATTTGGCCGGGATGGTGCTTTAGGTGGGATGCCCGTTTGGTCAAAATAAGCTGAAACCCACGGTCCGTTTCAATCACAGGCACAAGGACAGCCGCTTCACGCAAAGGACGGTTCGGGGGCAAAACGACATTTCTATTGAGATCAAAGTCAGAGGAGCCGCCCCGTGAGGCGGCATCCAGAATTGCTTGTAGAAGGTCTCTAGGCACTTGCCTCATCCGCATTTTTCACGACATCGCGCCCAACAGTAGCTGGATCTAACACATAATGCGCGCCACAAAACTGGCAGTCCGCAGTAATAGACCCGTCATCCTTTGTCATATACGCAAGGTCTTTCGGCGAATATATCGACAAGGTTGTCGCGACACGCTCGGCCGAACACGTACAACCAAACTCGACCGGCTGAGGATCATAAACGCGTGGCGCTTCCTCATGAAACAACCGCACCAATAGCTGGGTTGGTGACACGATTGGTCCAATCAGTTCTAGCTGTTCAACCGAATCCAACAGAATGTTTGCGCGATTCCAATTGTCTTCTTCATCCGGATCCAACATATCCGTTGCCGTCAAAAGCCCTTGATCGCCATTCGCCTCGTCTTTTTTAGCAAGCGGACTCGCTTTAGGCATATGTTGCAGCATCATACCACCAGCCCGCCAGCCTTCAACGCCGCCCTTCTCTGTCGAACGCCCGAAGGTCAATTCAAACCGCGTGGCAAGTTGCTCAGATTGCGCGAAATACGTTTCGGCACATTCCGAGAGAGAATTTCCAGCGATCGGAGTGATCCCCTGATAGGGTTTCGTTCCTGCGCCCTGATCGATCAGGATCGCAAAATATCCGCTACCAAGCTGCGCGAAGGCGGGGCCATTTGGGTCAACTTTCTCCGCATCATAGCTTGCATAGGCGCGCACACGTCCCGCATCGCCCTCCTTTGAAGGGCCGTAATAGTCGGTCGCAATCAAGCGGACAGGACCACCAGTTCCGCGAACTTGTAGCGAAAGTTTCCAGTTCGATTTCATCGTTTGACCGATCAGCGCCGTCAATAACGTCATTTCCGCAACCAACGCCTCAATAGCTGGCGGATAGTCGTGCTGTTCCAAAACGGAATTTAGCACGCCATCTAGGCGCGCGACGCGTCCACGGATGTCGGCGCGGTCAAGTTGAAAAGGGAGGACTGTGTCGTCCCAAGCAATTTTATTTCCAATAGTCATGGGGATTCCTTACGCTCGTTGCGTTGGCTTACAGCGACTATATAAGGGGTGCAATCAACAGTCCAAGGGTAGAATGATGATTAGACGGTTCGGAGAAGCGCCACTGCGGGGAAAAACCTATGTCTTACGGCCCGGAGCCTATGGTATTTTGGCGCGTGGTAACAAGCTGCTTGTGACCCTACAATCCAAACCCTACGTAGAATTTCAGCTGCCTGGTGGAGGCATTGATCTTGGAGAAAACGGAATTGCCGCCTTGCATCGCGAAGTGCGTGAAGAAACTGGTTGGAAAATATCTTCCCCAAAATTCATTGGGTCTTTTCGACGATTTGTTTTCATGCCCGAATATGAAATCTGGGCAGAAAAACTTTGTCATGTCTTCGCAGCCCAGCCCGTCTATCGATTGAGCGCGCCAACTGAACCTTTTCATACCGCTCATTGGATGACGATTAGAGAAGCGTCGTCCCTTTTGGGTAACGAAGGGGACAGGTATTTCGTTAGTCGTCTTGATCATTGAGCGAGACGGGTGGTGGGGGGCCGAATTCCACCATGGCTGCCGAAACATCATCGGGAAATTCCTTTTCTCCCGCGTATTCTTGTAAATCCCAAACGAGAGCTTCTAGCATCGCTGGCCCTTGGACATGTCGGTTTCTCCACAGAAGTGCTTCCAAGCCTTCTTCTTCGAGCATCACATCAAGAGCATTTGGGCACTCCGTAATACCATCAGAGAGGATCAATAATCGATCACCTTGCAACAATGTTGCGCGACATTCTTCATAGGTCGCCCCTTCAATAAGCCCTACGGGCATCCCCCCGTTACCGACATACTCTATTGTACCGTCCGCCCTTTGAATCGCGGGATGAGGATGGCCGGCTTGAGTTAGAACCACTTCACCCGTGACCAAATTCAAAATAGCGAGAACCAGCGTGAAGTAGTGTTCTGTATCCATTTCCTCTAGGCATAGGCGATTGAGAAGTTCTGTCGCCACAGCTGGTGGCCTTGCTGCAAAACCTCCTTTGCCATTTTTCTCTAACGCAACGTTTTGCTTGGGGGAGGCGCCAGAAAGATACCCCGCCAATCGGGCTGTCATTAGGGCCGATGTAATGCCGTGCCCCGACACATCAATTGCATAAATCCCAATTTCTGTGTCGCTAATAGGAAACATGCCAACCAAATCCCCGCCAACATGCCCAGAAGGCCTTAACAATAGGGATATTTGAGCTGTTTCGAAGCTTCGATATCTTTCCTTCACTAGGGACTGCTGGAGTTTTTTTGCTTCAATAAGGTCACGATCCAACGTGTCATAAAGCGCTGATATTTCCTCTAGAGTGCGGGAGACCAACGCATTTTTTTCAATCAGCTCGCGCTCCATGCTCAGAATTCGCTCAGCAGCAGTGATTCTCGCACGTAACTCATTGGACGAAACGGGCTTTGTTAGAAAATCGTCGGCGCCAACTTCGAGGCCATGCGCAACCTCCTCCTTCTCACTTTTGGAAGTCAAAAGGATGAAGTACCCATATTTTTTCTTGTCTAACTGGCGGAATATTTGGCAAAATTCCACTCCACTCATTCCCGGCATCATCCAGTCACTTAGAATGAGATCTGCGCTGTGAGTCTGAAGGATTTCAAGGGCTTCATCGCCAGATCCGGCTTCCAGAACAGAGAACCCCCATCGCTTCAACATCGTCGAAAGGAGGCGGCGCTGTGCACGACTATCGTCGACCACCAAAATACGTTTTATTGCGCCCTCAACTGCTTTGGGTATGGCGGCTTTTTCTATGTTGCTAGACATAACTGCGGACATTTTTTTGGTCGCTCCTAGGGGTTCTACCTCCCCTCCTGACACATGCAGCTTAACAGTCGATGAAGCCTAAAATTCGATAGGATTTGGTAATTTCAGTTACGTATTATTAAGCTTAGTCCAATAAATATTCTTCTATTAGATTAGTTCCGGCAATAATTAGAGATGAGTTTTTGGAGTAGACAATGATCGATTGGGATCGCGTAAATGAACTTCGAGAAGAAGTGGGCATCGAGGACTTTCAGGAAGTAGCCGACCTATTTCTGGAGGAAGTCGATGAGGTAATTGAACGGTTGAAGTCGACTAACGGTACAATCTCCCTCGAAGAAGAGATGCATTTTTTAAAGGGCAGCGCCCTTAACTTGGGCTTCACACTCATGGGACAAGTTTGCCAGCAAGGAGAAAAGGCGGCATCCGGTGGGCGAAAAGAGGAAGTCGATTTGCCTCGGTTATTTAAGGCGTACGAAGACTCCAAAGTGGAGTTCCTTGCAAATCAGACATAGTCGGTTGCGTCAAATTAGGAATTCTGCAAGCGTTTGATCGGACGTTATATCCCGATATGCAAACCCAGCCTTTTCCATTTTTTCCAACAAAATAGGAAAATTCCTGGCGCTTCTGGTTTCAATACCAATAAGCACGCTTCCAAAGTTTCGAGCAGACTTTTTCATATACTCAAATCGAGCGATGTCGTCGTCTGGCCCCAGCATAAGCAGGAAATCCTTGAGCGCTCCTGGTCTTTGCGGAAGCCGAAGAATGAAGTATTTTTTCACTCCCAAAAACCGTTGAGCGCGCTCTTTAACTTCGGGGAGTCGCTCAAAATCAAAGTTCCCCCCTGACGTCACACATATTATTGTTTTCCCTCGGATTTCACCCGCAATATCTCCCAGAGCATCGATAGACATAGCCCCTGCGGGCTCAAGAACAACTCCTTCTACATTCAACATTTCAAGAATGGTCGAACAAATGCGATCTTCGGGTACGGACAAGACGTTTTCCAACTCAACCGTAGAAAGAGCCACAAAATTCAACGCTCCAATACGTGCAACTGAAGCCCCGTCCACGAAGTTATCTACTCGGCCCAAAGTGACCGGTGCTCCATCGTTGAGAGCCGCGGCTAGGCTTTTTGCGCCCTCGGGTTCGATATATTTAAGCGATGTTTCGGATGCCTCAGACGCAAAATATTTAGTAACCCCAGCAGAAAGCCCCCCTCCTCCCACAGGGAGAACCATCATATCAGGCGCACGACCGAGTTGGGCCAAAGCCTCTACGGCAACACTCGCTTGCCCCTCGATCACATCCTCATCGTCAAATGGTGCGAGGAAATGACCACCCGCCTGTGCGCAATACACCTGAGCCGCGGCTAAAGTCGCATCAAAATAGTCGCCCACCAGACGGATTTCGACGAAATTTTTCCCGAAAATTTCGGTCTTTTGAATCTTTTGTTGCGGTGTTGTGACGGGCATATAAATCACGCCCTTAACTCCAAAATGCTGGCAAACAAACGCGACGCCCTGTGCATGGTTTCCCGCACTGGCGCAGACAAACAACTCTTGTGTCGGATCGTTGGCCCGCACCTTGGACATAGCATTAAACGCGCCACGAATTTTATAACTCCGGACGGGGCTTAAATCTTCGCGTTTGAGCCAAATATCGGCGTCGAATTTCGCAGAGAGGTGATCATTGCGCAATAACGGTGTCGCGGGGAAGAGCGCCCGCATTGCTTCGGTTGCCGCACGGGTTTTTTGGGAAAAATCGTTCATGCCCCAAGATGTCGCGCGAATTGCACTTCAGAGCAAGCCCCTAGGGCAATTCACGTCCTTCAATCGCCATGCCGTAAACTGTGGTCAACATACTCACGCCGACCATCATGCTGACCCATCCGAGTACTGCATTTTGGAACATCAATGAAACTAACCCCGCGGGTAAAATGAGCGAAGCCAACAGTTGAAGCGCGCCCGAGATCGCCATTGTTAGAAACGCTAGAGTTAAAATCGCCCCACGCATATCCTTCGTCGCGATCCAAGCCTCCCTCAGAGTTAACGATTTACCTAGGGCTGCCGCAGGAAGAACTGGAGAGAGACGATAGAATACAGCAAACGCTGGCGTAAAGAGAATGACCGAAAGAAAAGCTAAGCCCCTCGGCCCAACGGACGACAGAAATGGCCTTAAAACCAACGATATTGCTGTCATAATAAACAGTAGAAAAAGCGCTACGACGAGCACAGTTAGCCCGATCAAAACGCTTCGCCACAAATAGCCAAGCATATCGCGCCCTCGGAACGGCGGTAACATTACACCACCGTTTTCCCCAAGCAACACATATCGATGCCAAGAAACCGCAATCCAAAGGCTGGCGACAACGGAGATAATGATAATTGCCAAGAGCGGAATGAGCGACGGAGTAACGATTTCGCGTCCAGCCTCGACAACTTCAAACTGAGACCTGAAAAGAAAGAATTGCACGAAAAGAACCGCAGCATAGAGCACGCCAGAAATCTGGAGGGACGTTTTAAAATCACTAAAAACCATTCTTATAGAATGGGTAAACATTTTCCAGCCAAGCATGGTCTCTCCAACAGAATTTTTCAATCAGATAGCTCTATCAGGCCGAAAACCTTCAGGTCAACGCGCATCAACCTTTTCGAAACTCTCCCACTTTCTTTCGCTAGACTTGCCCCACCGCACAAAACCCTGTAACGCCACGGCGATACCCATATGGAGAAGATCATGTCTGCGCCCAAAACCGCCCCCAAGAAAGTTGTTCTGGCCTATTCCGGTGGCCTTGATACCTCGATAATCCTTAAATGGCTTGAGATCGAATATGGCTGTGAGGTTATTACCTTCACCGCCGACTTGGGCCAAGGCGAAGAGCTTGAGCCCGCTCGTGCGAAGGCCGAGCTTTTGGGCGTGAAGCCTGAGAATATTTACATCGAAGACCTGCGCGAAGAGTTCGTGCGCGATTTCGTTTTCCCGATGTTCCGCGCAAACGCACAGTATGAAGGGCTTTACCTTCTGGGTACGTCTATCGCGCGTCCACTGATTTCCAAGCGTTTGGTCGAAATCGCCGCCTCAACTGGGGCCGACGCGGTCGCCCACGGAGCGACGGGCAAGGGCAACGATCAGGTCCGGTTTGAACTTGCCGCCTATGCGCTCAACCCAGAAATCAAAGTGATCGCCCCCTGGCGCGAATGGGATTTACAAAGCCGCACCAAGCTCATTGAGTTTGCGGAACTGCACCAAATCCCAATCGCCAAAGACAAACGCGGTGAAGCGCCTTTCTCGGTGGATGCGAACTTGCTGCACACGTCCTCCGAAGGCAAAGTCCTCGAAGACCCTGCCATTGACGCGCCCGATTATGTGTACCAGCGCACGGTTCACCCCGAAGATGCGCCGAACACGCCCGAATTCATTGAGATTACCTTTGAAAAAGGCGATGCGACGGCAATTGATGGCGTTGAAATGTCACCAGCAACAATCCTGACCAAGCTCAACGAACTAGGCGGCAAACATGGTTGTGGGCGCCTCGACCTTGTTGAGGGTCGTTTTGTTGGCATGAAATCCCGCGGTATTTACGAAACACCCGGCGGTACACTATTGCTTGAGGCACACCGTGGCATTGAATCCATCACAATGGATCGTGGCGCGATGCATCTCAAAGACGAGCTGATGCCGAAATACGCCGAGCTCATTTACAACGGTTTCTGGTTCTCTCCGGAACGCGAAATGCTGCAAGCGGCTATCGACCTTTCGCAAGAGCATGTGACCGGAACTGTGCGCCTCAAACTTTACAAAGGTGTTGCGCGCACCGTCGGCCGCTGGTCGGATCACAGCCTCTATTCCGAGAGTCATGTGACTTTTGAAGAGGATGCTGGCGCCTATGATCAAAAAGACGCAGCGGGCTTCATTCAGCTTCAAGCCTTGCGCCTAAAACTTATCGCAATGCGCGATCGCCGCGTTAAATCACTTAAATAAATTCATGGGCTGCCGAATTAATTTTGGCAGCCCATTTTTTTCGGCCTAAGCGATTTTAGCGCCCAGACTCTCCATTTTTCATCCAGTAAAGACTGCTCAAGCTTGCGTGACATTCTGTTTCAAGGGATTGCAATGATTCCAAAATGGGCAAAAAGATTGGGTAACGAGGAGATCAATATGAAAAACCTATCGTACAGCTTTAAATCCATCACTCTGGCAATTGCCTTAACGCTTGGGTTTATCCTTCACTGCGATCCCGCAAGCGCTGGAAAAAACGAAACGCTCGTGGTTGCCGGTGGCTGTTTTTGGTGTGTCGAAAGCGATTTTGAATCGGTGCCTGGCGTAATTGAGGCGGTGTCCGGCTATACGGGCGGGACTGTCGCCAACCCGACCTATAAAATCGTTTCAAAGGGTGGATCCGGCCACTTTGAGGCCGTCAAAATCACTTATGACAGCGCAAAAATTGACCGTTCAAAATTGCTGGATCTCTTTCTGCGCTCCGTCGATGTTACGGACGCGGGAGGTCAGTTCTGTGATCGTGGCGACAGTTACCGCACCGCGATATTCGTCTCTAATCAGGCGGAATTGGATATCGCAAACGCCGCAATTTCCAAAGCTCAAGCGGAACTTGGACAAAAGATTGTCACACCCGTATTGAACGCAAAGACCTTTTATGTGGCCGAAGCGAACCACCAGAATTATTACAAAGGCAACAAACGGGTCCTTACACGTTTTGGGCCTGTGAAGCAGTCCACTGCCTATGAAAAATACCGCAAAGGATGCGGCCGCGACGCCAAAGTTCTAGCGCTCTGGGATAGCGCCGCGCCGTTTGCGCAGGGTCACTAGCTCCGCTGACTAAGAAAAACATCGACCTCTGCACGTGCGGGAATGGCTTCAGCTGCACCCGCGCGGGTAACTTTGATTGCTGCCGCTGCTGACGCCAACTTCAAGGCCTGTGCTACGTCCGCTCCCTGATCGCGCGCCGCCGCGAAATACCCCGCGAATGTGTCCCCCGCGCCTGTGGTATCAACCGGAACAACCGAAAAACTTTCGACGTTTAAGTTTGATCCGTTTCCATGCCATTGAGCGCCTTTTGACCCGAGCGTCACAAGGGTCTCTGGGACTGGTAGGTTTTCAATATTCGTCCCTAACGCGGCACAAAGCTGCGCTGCTTCGCCTTCATTCATTGCGAGCATCGAAACAAAAGGCAAGACCGCACGCACTGCCTCAATGGAAAATGGCGCAGCGGAATACACGACCCGAATACCCTTTTTTTGGGCCAACTCCGCTGCAAACGCTTGGTGGGATGTCTCGTTCTGCAACAATAGAGTATCCCCCGCCTTCCCTGCCTCCAAAGCCCGTGAAATTTCGCTTTCGCTGAGGGAAACATTGGCACCGGGAAAGAGAACAATTGCATTTTCGGCGTTTGCATCGACATTTATAATTGCATGCCCTGTGGGTGTTTGAATTTGCGAAACCCCGTCTACATTAACGCCCAATTCCGCAAGCTTTTCCCGCGCCCAAACACCATCGGGGCCTACAGCACCAATATGAAAAACATCCGAACCCGCTCGCGCTGCGGCAACGGACTGGTTTGTGCCCTTTCCGCCCAGGCCAATCGAAAAACCCGTCGCCGCCAAAGTTTCCCCAGGTAATGGCAAATGCGGTACTGAATAAACGTGATCCGCGTTAATGGATCCTAGATTAAAGATCGTCACTTTTTCTCCTTACAGGCAGCAAGTATCGCCATGTTTAGAATGTCACTCGATGTGGACACTGTTGAGCAAATTTGGATGGATTGGTCAATTCCGGTGAGGATTGGACCAATTACGGTTGCTCCGGCCATCTCCTGCATCAGCTTCACCGAAATACTCGCGGAATGGCGCGCCGGAACCACAAGGACGTTGGCGGGCCCTGACAAGCGAGTGAAAGGATAATGCGACATGGCCTGTGGGTTCAGCGCCACATCGACGGTCATTTCCCCCTCGAATTCAAAGTCCACGCCACGTTGTTCTAAAACTTTCGGCGCTTGGTGCATTTTTTCTGCGCGTTCCGAAACAGGGGAACCGAAGGTCGAAAAGCTCACGAAGGCAACGCGGGGTTCTAGTCCAAGCGTCCGCGCAACTTCTGCGCCGCGCTCCGCAATCGTTGCCAAATCTTCCTGATCCGGCCACTCGTGTACCAGTGTATCTGTGATCAACACGATGCGCCCATTCAACAAAAGCGCCGTCACACCCACGGCACCATCCTCGGCGCGCGCATCAAATACATGGTTGAGAAGCCCCAAAACATGCGCTGATTTTCGGGTCGCCCCTGTCACCAAACCATCGCCATGCCCATGTGCCAACATAAGCGCAGAGAAGACGTGGCGATCCCGCGAAGCAAGCCGGTTCACATCCTGCCGATCATGGCCACTGCGTTGTAACTTATTGTAAAGATGTTCTTTATAAGCATCCAAATGTGGCGTGTTCGCGGCATTAACAATCTCCAGCTCGCCGAAAGCATCCCCCATTCCTACGGACCCCAAAAGCTCCTTCACACCACTTTCGCGGCCAACGACAAGCGCTTTACCGAGACCCGAACGTTGGTAATTAACGGCGGCGCGCAACACGCGAATATCGTCGCCCTCGGCAAAAATCATTCGGGCCTGACGGGCCTTAGCACGCGCATTAATTGAGCGCAGAATGTGGGCCGTTGGGTCCATACGGGCCCGCAGGCTTTCCTCATATCCGACCATATCGACAATCGGACGTCGCCCAACCCCCGTGTCCATCCCCGCTTTTGCAACGGCGGGCGGCACGACATAAATCAAACGCGGGTCAAACGGCGTCGGAATAATATAATCGCGCCCGAATTGAAGTTTCCGACCATAAGCCATCGCAACCTCGTCAGGGACTTCTTCACGCGCCAGATCCGCGAGAGCATGTGCGCAAGCAATTTTCATTTCATCGTTGATGGCCCGAGCACGGATATCGAGCGCGCCTCGGAATAAGTATGGAAACCCCAGAACGTTGTTAACTTGGTTCGGATAATCGCTGCGGCCCGTGGCAACGATGGCGTCTGGGCGCACGGCGTGGGCTTCTTCGGGAGTGATTTCCGGATCGGGGTTGGCCATGGCGAAAATTACGGGATCTTTCGCCATACTCGCGACCATCTCTGGTGTCACAGCTCCCTTTGCGGACACACCCAAGAAGATATCGGCGTCCTGCATCGCTTCTTCCAAGGTCCGCAGGTCAGTTACGGCCGCATGGGCGGACTTCCATTGGTTCATACCCTCGGTACGGCCTTGATAAATAACACCTTTTGTGTCGCACATGACGCAATTATTGTGCTGCGCTCCCATGGATTTTATCAACTCCAAACAGGCAATACCCGCAGCTCCAGCACCGTTTAAAACAATGCGGACATCCTCTATTTTCTTTCCAGAGATTTTCAACGCGTTGATCAATCCAGCCGCGCAAATAACCGCTGTTCCGTGCTGATCGTCGTGAAAAACCGGAATGTCCATTTCCTCTTTGAGGCGTTGTTCAATGATAAAACACTCGGGCGCTTTTATATCTTCAAGGTTAATCCCGCCAAAACTTGGGCCCATCAAACGCACAGCATTGATAAAGGCCTCGGGGTCCTCGGTGTCCAACTCGATATCGATTGAATTCACATCCGCGAAGCGTTTAAACAGGACAGCCTTGCCCTCCATTACAGGCTTAGACGCGAGCGCGCCAAGGTTTCCTAACCCCAAAACCGCCGTTCCGTTCGTAATAACCGCGACCAAATTTCCCTTGTTTGTATAGTCATAAGCGGCATCTGGGTTTTTGGCGATGGCCTCGCACGGAACGGCAACACCGGGCGAATACGCCAAGGATAGATCGCGCTGGGTGGTCATAGGGGTGGACGGCGAGACATCAAATTTTCCCGGTCTGGGTTCCATGTGATATGCGAGTGCGTCGGCGTCTGTGATTGTCATTTTTGTGGACATTTGGGCCTGTATCCTTTTGCAAGACTTTCATCCAATACAACTTCGCGCCAAGGGTCAACATTCGCCTTTCGTAAGGACGGCTGGCTTTGTAGAGTCGGGCCAGAATTATCTGGGGACGAGGCCGTGAGCACTGCAAATACAACTGTGACACCGATGATGGCGCAATATCTTGATCTGAAGGCGCAATATCCGAACGCGCTGCTGTTTTATCGCATGGGCGATTTCTATGAGATGTTCTTTGATGATGCGATTGCGGGGGCCGCGGCGCTGGATATTGCTCTTACCAAGCGCGGAAAGCATGAAGGCAATGATATTGCCATGTGTGGCGTCCCGATACATGCGTCTGAAGGGTATCTTCATACCCTAATTAAAAAGGGATTTCGCGTCGCAGTTTGCGAGCAAATGGAAAGCCCGACAGAAGCCAAAAAACGCGGGTATAAGGCGATTGTCCGGCGGGATGTCGTGCGGCTGGTCACGCCAGGAACCCTGACTGAAGACAGCTTGTTGGACGCGCGCAAACACAACTACCTTGCCGCTTTTTCTGAGGTTCGGGATCAGGCAGCCTTGGCTTGGGTCGATATTTCAACGGGTGCGCTGCATGTGATTGAAACAAACGCCACTCGATTGGGGCCAGAAATGGCACGTTTGATGCCGTCCGAACTGGTTGTTTCTGAGTCAAATATTGAGGATTACTTCGAATTAGAGACTGATTTTGGTCTTTCGCTCACGCCGCTTTCCCGAGCCAGTTTCGATAGCTCCGCCGCCGAACAACGCATTTTGGCGCTTTTCAAGGTTGGCTCTCTGGATGCGTTTGGAGCCTTTACCCGCGCTGAAATATCGGCTCTTGGCGCGATTATCGACTATCTTGAGATCACCCAAAAGGGCAAGCTCCCTCTCCTTCGCGCCCCGCAAAAAGAGACAACCGGTGGAACGGTGCAGATCGACGCGGCGACCCGTCGAAATCTCGAGATCACGCAAAGCATGTCGGGGGGACGCGAAGGTTCTCTGCTTTCTGCAGTTGATCGCACCCTCACCGCAGGAGGGGGACGCCTTCTGACGCGTCGTCTTTCGGCCCCATCCACCGACCTCAAAACCATTCATGCCCGACAAGACGCCGTATCCTTTACACTTGAAAACGGCGCTGTGGCCGACAGCATCCGCGAAGCCCTTCGTCGCACACCCGATTTGGACCGCGCCCTTTCGCGCCTCAGCCTTGAGCGCGGTGGCCCTCGAGATTTGGCGGCCATTCGCAACGGGTTGAACCAAGCGGAGCAGATCGGGAAATCTTTGCCGTCGACCCTACCCGAACTACTCCAGGTGGCAGCGGACGCATTTAAAAATCACACTGCGCTAATTGATCTTCTCGAACAGGCTCTCGTTGCAGAACCGCCGCTCCTTGCTCGTGATGGGGGCTTTATCGCACCAGGATATAACGAAGACCTAGACGAAGCACGAAAGCTTCGGGACGAAGGGCGAAGCGTTATTGCTGCGCTTCAAGCTGAGTATATCGAGACTGCGGGGATATCCGCCTTAAAAATCAAGCACAATAATGTGCTTGGGTATTTCATCGAAACAACGGCGGCGCATGCGGATAAAATGCTCGCGGCTCCTCTGTCGGAAAAATTCATTCACCGCCAGACAACCGCGAACCAAGTCCGTTTCACGACCCTAGAACTTTCAGAAATGGAGACCAAAATTCTGAATGCTGGTGGACGGGCGTTAGAAATTGAAAAGCGGCTCTATTCTTGCCTAACACAGTCGATTCTTGCGGAATCCGGTCCCATAGGAAACGCCGCATCGGCGCTATCAGAGTTTGATTTATCGCTGTCTTTTGCGGATCTTGCGAAAGGCGAAAACTGGTGCAAACCCGTGGTTGATAATAGTCGGTGTTTTGAGGTTGTCGCAGGACGGCATCCCGTCGTTGAACGCGCGTTACGCAAGCAAAGCGGCGCGCCTTTCGTGGCGAATGATTGCCAACTGACAACGCAGGCCGATGGCGCGCAGATTTGGCTACTGACAGGTCCAAACATGGCGGGTAAATCGACGTTCCTTCGCCAAAATGCCCTTATTGCGCTGCTCGCACAGGTGGGCAGTTTTGTTCCTGCGGACAGTGTTAAAATCGGCCTTGTGAGCCAGATTTTCTCCCGCGTTGGCGCCAGTGACGACCTTGCGCGGGGGCGATCTACGTTTATGGTCGAGATGGTCGAGACCGCTGCGATCCTTAATCAAGCAGACGACCGCGCGCTTGTTATTTTGGATGAAATCGGGCGCGGCACGGCGACATATGATGGGCTTTCCATCGCTTGGGCAACGCTCGAACACTTACACGATGCAAACAAATGCCGCGCCCTTTTCGCGACGCATTACCATGAAATGACCGCTCTTTCGGACAAGCTAAAGGGGGTCGAAAACGCGACAGTCACCGTCAAGGAGTGGGAGGGCGACGTCATATTTTTGCATGAGGTCAAAAAAGGTGCTGCGGACAGGTCTTACGGGGTTCAGGTCGCGAAGCTTGCAGGTCTTCCGGAGTCCGTCGTCAATCGTGCGCGCGTTGTTTTGGATGCGTTGGAAAAAGGCGAACGGGAGGGCGGCAAGCAAAGGGCGTTTATTGACGATCTCCCGTTGTTTTCAATCCAGCCCACTCCCCCGCCGGTCGTGCAAAACTCGAGCGAAATAGAAGAGGCTTTGGCGGATATTCATCCAGATGAAATGACGCCGAGAGAAGCGCTTCAAGCACTATATTCCCTAAAAGAAAAGGCGCGACCCAGCTAAGTGTCGCGCCCTAAGCTTCAATTTTTCTTTGGTTATTTAGGCTGTGAACTCACACCAACATGAGCCGGACGCAAGAGCCGATCATGAAGCATAAAGCCCTCGGCCATCACTTGAATGATGTCGCCAGCGACCGTGTTTGGCACAGGCGCTTCAAACATCGCTTCGTGGCGTTGCGGATCAAATCTCTCGCCAACTTCTGGCAAAATCCGTTCAATTCCATGCTTGGCGAATACATTAAGAAGCTCGCGCATCGTCAACTCGATACCTTCCAAAAGGGCCGCGTTCGTTGCCCGCTGGCCTTCATCGATTGCATCAAGCGCACGCTTCATATTGTCATAAACCGGTAGCATATCGCGTGCCAATTTAGACCCGCCGTAATTCTCTGCTTCCCGGCGATCGCGGTCCGACCGTTTGCGCGCATTTTCCGCATCCGCAAGGGCGCGCATAAAGCGATCCCGGAAATCGTCCCGTTCTTTGGTAACAATTGAAAGCTCGTCCGCCTCAGCGTCCGCCTCCAAAATATCGTCCGCATAAAGTTCGGCCTCCACGGCCTCTGGATCATCTAAAAATTCGTCGTTTCTAGGCTCTGCCATCTTACTTTTCCTTAGCCTTGATCTGAAATCAGGCGACCAACAAGTTGCGCCGTGTAGTCCACGATCGGCACAATACGTCCATAATTTAAGCGCGTCGGTCCTATGACCCCTACCGCGCCCACAATTTTTCGCTCAGCGTTCATATACGGTGAAACCACCAAAGAGGAACCCGAAAGTGAAAATAATTTGTTTTCCGAGCCAATAAAGATGCGAACACCTTCGCCTTCTTGGGTTAATTCAAGAAAATCGGCAATATCCCGCTTGCGTTCGAGATCATCAAAGAGCGAACGGATACGCTCCAAGTCTTTTTCATCGACCTCCCCTTCGAGAAGATTCGACCGACCGCGCACGATGAGGCGCTCATGCCGTTCACCTTTATTCACCCACTGCGCCAAACCGTCCTCAACCATCGCGCGTGCGAGAACGTCGAGTTCCTGCCGTCGCGATGAGATCTCTCGCAAGATTACGGCCGAAAGTTCACTCAGTGTCTTGCCTTCGGCGACCGCGTTGAGGAAATTCGCCGCTTCGCGCATCGAACTCGGCGTTTGCCCGTGCGGAGGTGTAAAAACGCGGTTTTCGACGTGTCCGTCGGCAAAAACCAGAACAACCAGCGCACGATCCGGCCCAAGGCTGACAAATTCAATATGCTTAATCGGCGCTTCATGTTTTGGCGACAAAACAAGGCTCGCCCCGTGCGTTAGGCCCGAAAGTGCGGAACCGACCCGATCCAACATACTGGTCATATCGCGCTCATTACTTCCCAAAGTCTCGTCAATACGCCGCTGGTCTTCGGTCGCAAGGTCGCCAACTTCAAGAAGCCCATCTACAAACATACGCAGACCCGATTGGGTGGGAATACGACCCGCAGAAACGTGCGGACTTCCGAGCAGACCCAAAATTTCGAGATCTTGCATCACATTGCGAATAGTCGCAGCCGACACTTTCTCGGTCATACTCCGCGTCAAAGTGCGGCTGCCTACGGGTTCGCCATTGTTCAAGTAACCCTCAACAACCCGACGGAAAACCTCCCGACTTCTCGCGTTCATATCCTTAAGAATTTCGGATTGTGTATTCATAGTCTCCCGCATTCAGCCCACAATAGTTGGCGATCTACATTAGATGGGTTTATGGGAGAACGTCAATCGCCCTTGCAAAATCTAAGGAAAGCAGGGTATCTGGACACGCCCATAATAAAGGATTTTCCCATGCGCCCCTCTGGTAGAAATGTAGATCAAATGCGTTCGATTTCGATCGAAACCAATGTCACCAAGCATGCAGAGGGCTCCTGTCTGATTAAGTGCGGCGATACGCATGTGCTGTGCACCGCGACGATTGATGAGCGTGTACCGCCTTTCATGAAAAACTCTGGCCTTGGATGGGTAACGGCCGAATACGGCATGCTTCCACGCGCCACCAACACGCGCATGCAACGTGAAGCAAAAAAAGGCCAATCGGGGCGCACGCAAGAAATTCAACGGCTGATCGGCCGCTCCCTGCGGGCGGGTGTAGATCGTGTTGCCTTGGGCGAACGTCAGATCACAATCGACTGTGACGTCATTCAAGCCGACGGCGGAACCCGTTGTGCGTCAATCACTGGCGGCTGGGTGGCGTTAAAACTTGCTGTAAATAAGTTGATGAAAATTGGTGACGTTATTTCCGACCCCCTCACTGATCCGGTTGCCGCCATTTCCTGTGGTATTTACGCCGGCCAAGAGGTTTTGGATCTCGACTATCCTGAAGATTCCGAAGCGGGCGTAGACGGAAATTTTGTTATGACCGGCTCTGGTAAACTTATCGAAATCCAAATGTCAGCCGAGGGTTCGGTCTTTTCACGCCAGCAATTGAACGGCCTGTTGGACTTGGCTCAAAAAGGTGTCGACGAACTCGTCGCCGCTCAAAAAGCAGCCACAAGTTAATGCGCAGTTTGACCGAGAAAAAAGTCGTTCTTGCGAGCCATAATGCGGGAAAGTTGCGGGAAATTGCAGCGCTGCTTCTGCCCTATGGCATCGAAGTTGTGTCCGCAGGTGAACTTGGCCTTGAGGAGCCTGCGGAGACTGAAGACACCTTCGCAGGTAACGCGCGGATTAAGGCGCATTTCGCAGCCAAAGCATCAGGCCTACCTGCGCTTTCGGATGATAGCGGATTGTCAGTCGAAGCCCTTAATGGCGCACCTGGTGTTTACACCGCCGATTGGGCCGAAACACCGAATGGCCGCGATTTTCCGATGGCGATGAAAAAGGTTTGGGACATGTTAGAGGCCGATGGCGCGCCGCATCCACGGAGCGCCGCTTTCAACTGCACGCTTTGTTTGGCGTGGCCTGATGGTCACGACGAAATCTTTGCGGGCAAAGTCGATGGCACGCTCTCATGGCCAATGCGCGGAGAACTCGGGTTTGGATTCGACCCTATCTTTACCCCAAACGGCGAATTCGAGACGTTTGGCGAGATGGACCCAGCTAAGAAAAACAATATGTCCCATCGTGCCAATGCCTTTGCAAAGTTTAAAAGTATTCTGGAGACTTCTGTATGAAGCGGATTTCGACCGGTTCCGACTTTGAAAAAACCTTTGGCTATTCTCGCGCCATCGTGAAGGGAAATTGGTGCTTTGTATCCGGCACGACGGGATACGACTATGCAACGATGGTGATGCCAGACAGCGTGGCCGAACAAGCCCGTAACTGCTTCGCAACCATAGGTGCGGCCTTGATCGAAGGCGGCTTTGAAATGTCAGATATCGTACGCGTTCAATACACCCTCACAGACGCTGCATTGATAGACGAATTGCTACCAGAGCTCGGCGCGGCATTGTCCGAAGTGCGCCCTGCGGCAACCATGATTATTTCCGACTTGATCAAACCGGAAATGAAGATTGAAATCGAAGTAACGGCGATGAAAGTTTGATATGGAAGATTGGCAGAACGGCGGTTTCGGGCTCTATGTCCATTGGCCTTTCTGCCAATCCAAGTGCCCCTATTGCGATTTCAACAGCCACGTCTCTGCTGAGGTAGATCAGAAACGCTGGCTTAGAGCCTATTTGGCTGAATTAGACAGGGTTTCCGCCGAAATCGGACCACGCATTCTAAATACAATTTTCTTTGGCGGCGGCACGCCGAGCTTGATGGACCCTGAAGTCGTCGGTGCAATTATTGAGCGCGCTAAGCACCTATGGCCTATAGCAAATGACATAGAAATTTCACTGGAGGCCAACCCCACTTCAATTGAAGCTGGGAAATTTATTGGTTTTCGGGATGGCGGTGTAAACCGTATATCTATGGGATTTCAGGCTCTGAATGACATAGACTTAAAACGATTGGGGCGCCTTCATTCCGTCCAAGAAGGCAAGCAAGCCTTTGATATCGCAAGGAAAACGTTCGACAGGGTGAGTTTCGACTTGATATATGCCCGTCAGGATCAAACGCTCACCCAATGGAAGGCCGAATTGAAAGAAGCGCTGGAATTATCCATAGATCACCTTTCTCTGTACCAACTTACGATCGAGGACGGTACCGCCTTCGGAGATAGACTAGCGCGCGGAGGTCTACGCGGTCTTCCATCGGATGACCTCGCATCTGACATGTTTTTTGTCACACAAGAACTTTGTGACGCCGCTGGCTTGTCGGCCTATGAAGTGTCTAATCATGCCAGAATAGGGTCTGAAAGCCGCCACAACCTCATTTACTGGCGCTATGGAGATTACGTTGGGGTTGGCCCAGGTGCCCATGGTCGCTTAACTCTCGGGGGGCAAAAATTCGCGGTCGAAACTTTTCGGCAGCCTGAAAAGTGGCTGACTAGCGTCGAAACGCGTGGCACTGGTGAATCACTGAGAGATACAATTCCGCAGCTAGAGCAAGCAACAGAGATGCTAATGATGGGGCTTAGGTTGGAGGAAGGAATTTCTCTCGATCGATTTGAGTCGCTTTCTAAAAAAACTCTAAGTCGCGTAAAAATTGATGACTTGGTCGATATGGGAATGCTTGTTAACAACGGCGAACGTCTCAGAGCCACGAAACAAGGGCGTGTGATACTCAACGCCGTTCTACGCGCATTATTGGCGGATGTTTAATTGAAAACCGTATGGCTGATACTGGGTATCGCGGCACTAACGCTTGGAATTATCGGAATAGCTTTACCCCTTCTTCCAACGGTGCCGTTTCTACTTCTAGCGGCGTTTCTTTTTGCTCGCTCGTCTGAGAAGCTCCACAACTGGCTCATTTCCCATCCGAAATTGGGGCCCCCATTCAAGATTGGAACGAGCATGGATCAATCAATATAAGTGCAAAAATCTATGCAACTCTCTCGGTAATTTTCACCTTTGCGCTATCGGTGTTCTTTGACCTTAAGCCATTAGTATTAGGCATTCAGGCTGTTTGCCTCCTATGCGTAATGGCTTTCTTGTGGACCAGGCCTAGCGCGTAGATGACAATATACGGCAAATTTCGTCTAATTGTTCTAGAGACTTATACTTGATTGAGACTTTACCGCTCTCTTTTCCTGCCAAATGGTCAATCACTGTATCCATCCCCAACGCCGCCGAAAGATCCCCTTCGATTGCCACAGTGTCAGCATCCTTCGAAGCCTTTGGGGACTTTTGATTCTTAGTACTATTGTCCCCAATTTTTACGAGCTTTTCAGTTTGGCGAACGGATAGCCCTTCAGCTACAATTTTTTTAGCCAATTCAGAAGCATTCGGGGCCGTAATCAAAGCGCGCGCATGACCTGTGGTCAACGAGCCGTCACGAAGTAGGGCCAAAACATCCTCTGGAAGTTGAAGCAACCGAAGGAGATTTGCGATATAGCTTCTACTTTTCGAAAGGGCTGACGCCACTTTTTCCTGTGTATGCCCAAATCTGTCCATCAATTGCCGATACCCAATGGCTTCCTCGACCGGATTCAAGTCAGCACGTTGAATATTCTCGATTATAGCAACTTCCAACACCTCTGTGTCGTCGAGCTCGCGTATAATTGCTGGGACTTTATGCAGCTGCGCGATCTGAGAGGCTCTCCAGCGACGTTCACCAGCGACAATCTCATACAAACCCTGTTTTCTTGGGTTCGGGCGAACGATAAGTGGCTGAATTACACCCTTTTCCGTGATCGATCTAGCCAGGTCCTGAAGCGCCTCCTCGTCAAAATACCGACGTGGCTGATCTGGATTTGGTTCAATAAGCTCAATTGGGATCGTTTGCTCGGCCCTAACTGGTGCTTCTTTCTCATCTTGCGGCGCAGGAATGTTTACATCCGCCATGAGTGCAGAAAGTCCACGCCCAAGACCGCGCCGTTCATTTTTCTTTTGCACCATGTGTTAAACCTTTGTTTTTAAACTGTTATGCCTTGAAACAAGCTCTCGCGCGACTTCAAAATATGCCAAGCTCCCCTTGGAGTTCGGATCGTAATCTACAACTGGCATCGCGTAAGATGGTGCCTCGCTGACCCGAACATTTCGTGGAATGACCGTTTTGAACACAAGATCGCCCAAGTTTTCCCGCGCATCTGCTTCCACCATTTGCGATAGATTATTTCTTTTATCGTACATTGTCAGTACAATACCCTCAATGCGAAGACCGGAATTTGCGGTTTCCCGAACTTCGCGTACGGTCATCATTAATTGAGACAACCCTTCCAACGCAAAAAATTCGCTTTGTAGGGGAACGAGCACCGAGTGCGCGGCGACCATTGCATTCACGGTTAGTATATTCAGGGACGGTGGGCAATCAATAAGAACATAATCGTAGTCGTATGAGGAAATTGCCGGCTGCCGCAACGCATCGTGAAGCAAAAAACTGCGCTTCTCATTAGCTAAAAGCTCGATATCCGCAGAACTCAGGTCTGTAGTGGCAGGGATTATATCCATATCTTCGACGGCCGTAGCCTGAATAACTTCTGAAAGGGACGCATCATGTACTAAGAGATCATAGGTCGTAGAAATTCGCTTTTCGCTTCCAATTCCTAGACCTGTCGAAGCATTTCCCTGAGGGTCCAAATCAACTAGAAGCACCCTGTAGCCAGTTTTAGCCAGTGCTGCTCCCAAATTAATGGATGTTGTGGTTTTTCCAACGCCGCCCTTTTGATTTGCTATCGCAATTATTTTGGGCTGACTGTGACTCAAAGCGTTAGACATTCGTGATGGCTCCAACTCTTAATATCATTGCGTCACTATCTGTCTTACTTGAAATATCTTCCAGTTCAAAATTCCATCTTTTACGGGCATCTTCAACTTCTGACTTGTAGGAAGCCCCTTTGGGAAAAAGCGCGATCCCATTCGGGGCCAGATGCAGATTAGCAAATTCCAAAAGTTTATCCAATGGAGCTAATGCGCGAGCTGAAAGTGTCTGTGCTTCAAGAGAAGGAATATTTTCCACCCTCTGGGCAATAATTTCGAGGCTAATATCAGCCGTTCGCGCTGCGGCCCTTAGGAAGGCTGCTTTTCTCTGATCGCTTTCCACCAAAACGAATTTCAATTCCGGCAGCACGTCACATGCGAGAATGGCGGCAACAATACCGGGGAATCCCCACCGCTACCGATATCCACCCATTTTCCGGATTTATTGCCAAATTCCAACACTTGCGCACTATCTAGAACGTGCCGACTCCAAATTTCATCCACTGATTTTTTTGAAATCAGATTTATTTTCGGGTTCCACTTTTCAACAAGTGCTACGAAATCATCCAATCGGTCCATTGTTTCACGTGAAACATCGAAATGCTGTGAAAAGTTTTTCCGGCCATCTTGATCCATCAGGCCTTTTTCCGATCTAACTGCCTTGCACGCGCCAAGACCAACGTCAATGCTGCGGGGGTCATCCCTCGAATTCTACTCGCGTGGCCAATCGATTGAGGTCGAATTTCAATTAGTTTAGCCCTAATTTCATTGGACAAACCTGCTAATGACGCGAAGTCTATATTTTCTGGAATTCTAAGGTTTTCATCCCGCTTTACAGCCTCGACATCCTTTTGTTGCCGAGAAATATATACCGAATACAACGCGTCGCGGGCAACTTGAATCTGTATTTCATCGTCAATATCGATCAGATCCGGTTGGAGGGAAACCAAATGCTCGAAATTGACACCCGCAATCGAAAGCATCTCTGATCCCGACCTACGGACACCGTCCTTATTAATATTAACTCCAAGTTCGGCGATCGCCCTCGATGTAACTGACATTTTTTCCAACCGGATAGTTGCCGCTTTCAAACGTTCAATTTTACCTTCAAAAACACTTCGACGAGCATTTCCGACACATCCGAGTTCAATACCGACAGGAGTGAGTCTCTGATCGGCGTTGTCAGCGCGTAAAGACAACCTGAATTCCGCCCGCGAAGTAAACATTCGATAGGGCTCAGAAACACCAAGCGTCACAAGATCATCAATCATGACGCCTATGTAGGACTCCGCCCTACTGAAAATTACTTCCTCGTTGTCAAAGGCTCGCCTTGCTGCATTCAAACCCGCAACAAGACCCTGTGCGGCTGCTTCTTCATACCCAGTAGTACCATTTATCTGCCCCGCAAGGAAAAGTCCCGGTACATCCTTAAGTTCCAATGTATGTTTTAACGCCAATGGGTCGACGTAATCATATTCAATCGCATACCCAGGCTGAAGGATTGCAACCTTTTCAAGTCCAACAATCGATCGAACATACGCCTCTTGCACATCTTCGGGTAATGAAGTCGAGATTCCATTCGGATACACAGTGAAATCGTCAACACCTTCGGGTTCCAAGAAAATCTGATGCGATTTTTTGTCGGCAAAGCGAACGACTTTATCTTCGATTGACGGGCAATATCGTGGACCTACGCCATCAATATGGCCGCCATACATCGCGGAACGACCCAGGTTTTCGCGAATGATATCATGCGTTTTTTCGTTGGTATGGGTAATGCCGCAAGATATTTGTTTCGCGGACACACTTTTGGAGAGAAACGAAAACATAACCGGCGCATCGTCACCCGGCTGTTTTTCAAGAATATCCCAATTGATAGTTCGCCCGTCTAACCGAGGGGGCGTGCCTGTTTTCAAGCGTCCCAACGGCAACCCAAATGAGTCAATTCGCTCTGCTAGTTGAACACTGGGTTTATCTCCCATACGTCCACCTGGCCGACGCACGTCGCCAATATGAATGACCCCGCGGAGGAAAGTACCCGTAGTCAAAATGACCGACTTTGATGAGAGTTCGGATCCATCCTGAAGCACAATGCCAGCCACTTTATGGCCATCCATTACAAAATCAATTGCCTCTCCGATGACCACCGTCAAATTCGGGGTTGCCTGAATTTTTTTAAGCATCTCGTTGCGATAAATTTTTCTGTCTGCTTGCGCGCGCGGGCCTTGTACAGCAGGGCCCTTACCGCGATTGAGCAATCGAAACTGGATCCCTGCCTTATCGGCAACGCGCCCCATGAGTCCGTCGAGAGCATCGATTTCGCGAACCAAATGCCCCTTTCCCAAACCACCGATCGCTGGGTTACATGACATAACGCCGATCCCGCTCAAATTAAGCGTTACCAGCGCAGTTCGGGCGCCCATACGTGCTGATGCATGCGCAGCGTCTGTGCCCGCATGTCCACCACCAACAACAATTACATCAAAATCCGAATGTTTCACGTGAAACACTCCCTATTTACCAAGACAAAAACTGCTAAATATCTCATCCAGCAGATGTTCAACATCAACACGGCCAACAATCGCATCAAGCCGTCTCACCACAGACCGAAGTTCTTCAGCTGCAAATTCGGCCCGTTCAGACCCTTGCAATACCTCAGCTCGTGCCGATTCTAAAGCCCCAATTCCATGCTCAATCGCAATCCTATGCCGTTCATGGGTCGCGGTTACTGCACCTTGTGCACGTTCAGATAGAATACGCGATATCTGGTGAACGAGACTAGAAACACCCTGCCCCGTTTTTCCTGAAACACCCCCATTCCCAGAAAGGTCAGCCTTGCCAGAAATAAGAATATCATCGGGGTGCTGAATTAATCCTGGATAGCCAGATTTGTCTACAGATAAAAGAACGCGCAGGTCGGCACTATTGGCACGCTCGATGGCCCGTTCAATGCCAATACCTTCGACAAAGTCCTCTGTCTCCCGCAAACCCGCTGTATCCAAAATCGTAACCGCCAACCCCTCAAGGTCCATCCGAACTTCGATAACGTCCCGCGTTGTGCCTGCAAATTCTGAAGTGATCGCAGCATCCCTGCCCGCCAGTGCGTTCAGCAATGTAGATTTTCCAGCATTGGGTGGGCCGACGATAGCCACTTCAAACCCCTCACGAATACGCTCAGAAATATGGCTTCCTGCGGATTCGGCCTTTAACTCTTCCTGCACGCCATTAATTAGTTCAAGCACTTCTGGCGTTACATCAATCGGAACATCTTCATCGGCAAAATCAATAGTCGCTTCGAGTAGAGCTGCCGAACGGATAAGTTTCCGACGCCACTCCTCCGCTTTTGCGCCCAGCGCACCCGATAGAACTTTCAACGCTTGCCTACGTTGCATCTCGGTTTCTGCATCGATCAGATCTGCCAAACCCTCGACTTGGGCTAAATCCAAACAGCCATTTTCCAAGGCACGACGGGTAAATTCTCCAGGTTCTGCGAGGCGAAAACCCTCAAAGTCAGAAAGGGATTTCAAAACCGCGCGAATAATCGCTTGCGAGCCGTGCAAATGTAATTCGGTAGTATCCTCGCCCGTAAAACTTTTTCCCGCCGCGAAACACAAAACCAAGGATTCGTCCAAAAGCACCTTCTGGGAATCGACGAGTTTCCGAACTACGCCTTCCCGCATTTTTGGAATACGCGCACCAAAATAGGTAAGCGCCGAATGCGCATCAGGTCCGGAAATCCGAACGATTGCGACGCCAGCTTTACCTGACGCCGACGCAAGTGCGTAGATCGTGTCCATATATACAACCCATTGTTTTAAAACAATAAGTGATGAAAACCAAAAAGGCTCAGGTATTCATCGAATCAAAGAAATCGGAGTTTGTTTTGGTCTGTTTCAACTTGGAAATCAGGAATTCAATGGCATCGGTTGTGCCCATTGGATTCAGAATACGACGCAGAACAAAGGTTTTCTGGAGATCGATTTTATTCACCAGAAGTTCCTCTTTGCGAGTACCGGACTTCAGAATATCCATTGCTGGGAAGACGCGTTTATCGGCCACTTTGCGATCGAGAACGATCTCGCTGTTACCCGTGCCTTTGAATTCTTCAAAGATGACTTCGTCCATACGCGAACCCGTGTCGATCAAAGCAGTCGCGATAATGGTCAGGCTTCCACCCTCCTCGATGTTACGTGCGGCCCCAAAGAAGCGCTTAGGGCGCTGCAAGGCGTTCGCGTCGACACCACCGGTCAGAACTTTACCAGAGGACGGCACAACCGTGTTAAAGGCGCGACCAAGGCGGGTGATGGAATCCAGCAGGATCACAACATCGCGTTTATGCTCTACAAGGCGTTTGGCTTTTTCGATAACCATTTCGGAAACGGCGACGTGGCGGGTTGCAGGCTCATCAAAAGTTGAGGAAACAACCTCGCCTTTCACGCTACGCTGCATATCAGTCACCTCTTCTGGGCGCTCATCGATCAGCAAAACGATCAAATAACACTCAGGATGGTTTTTCTCGATGCTAGACGCAATATTCTGCAACAAAACCGTTTTACCGGTCCGTGGCGGCGCAACAATCAACGAACGTTGACCTTTACCAATCGGCGCAACCAAATCAATGATCCGCGCAGAGCGGTCTTTTGTGGTTGGATCGTCGGTTTCCATGATCAACCGCTCATCAGGATAGAGCGGCGTCAGGTTATCAAAGTTGATTTTGTGACGATTGCGTTCAGGCTCTTGGAAATTGATTGACGTCACTTTTGTCATCGCAAAATAACGCTCTGTGTCGCCGGGAGCCTTCACAACACCATTTACCGTGTCGCCGGTGCGCATGGAAAACGAGCGGATCATCTCGGGTGAAAGGTAAATATCATCAGGGCCGGGCAAATAGTTTGCCTCTGGGCTGCGCAAAAATCCGAATCCGTCCTGCAAAACCTCAAGAACGCCGTCGCCCGACACTTCCCAATCATCATCCGCACGTTCGCGCAGAATGTGGAACATAATCTCGCCCTTGCGCATAGTAGAGGCGTTTTCGATCTCAAGCTCTTCCGCCATAGACAACAGGTCTTTGGGCTTAAGCGCCTTAAGTTCAGAAAGATTAAGGGTGTTCTCAGTCATGGGGGGTACGTCCTTGTCCGGCCAAAGATTTGGCACGCGGGCATTTAGGTTATGGATACAGAAAGCAAACGACCGGACGGCCGCCTAGGCGCTAAATAGGACGCATCTTTGCTTAAGTCAATATTTTAGAATGGGCGCGCAATAATTGATACGACGATAATAACCATTAGAACCGTCGGAACTTCATTCAGCATCCGAAAATACCGACCGGACTTTACGTTTTCGCCAGCTTCAAAGGCGCGGCGATACTTTGACAGCATCCCATGTACGCCACTCAAGCCCAAGACACTCGCAAACTTCGCATAGGGCCATACAGCGCTCCAATCAACAACACCTGGGGTAAGCGCGAGTAATATTCCAAACACCCACGTGGCGATCATTGCTGGGTTTATGATGACCTTGAGAAGGCGTCGCTCCATAAGTTGAAAAAGCGCATCTGTTTCACTGCCCTTCTTAACGCTTTCGACATGATAAACATATAATCGTGGTAAATAGAACATTCCAGCCATCCAAGCGATAACCGAAATTACATGCAGGGATTTCACCCAAGGGTAAATCGACTGGAGAATATCAAACATGGGCACCTCGAGGTTTCATATCCTCCCTATAATAATAATAAAGTATTTATAGAAGGATGATGATTAAGTAGGGGTCGCTCTTTCTGTGGATTATTGATTTCTCCCCAGTTTCATACAAGTTTACATTCATTGATAGTTTAAGCGTTAATGCCTGTGGGTAAGTCTCATTGCGCCATATAATTAGTAGCATTTGAGAAGTTAAAATGTGGATAGCTTGAGTATAGAATGTAGACATCTCTTGCATTTTTCAGTTGTACACCGCGACAAGTTATCCTCATCCACCGTGCATAAATGCTTTGTGAACCTTGACAAACTCAGTGAGATTGCCTGTTTTCGAGAAGAGTCCCAGTTATCAACAATTCAACCCCTGATTAAACGGGGGATTCGCCCACAGGATCGTCCACATGCCCTCTCCACTCATTTTGGCCTCAGGCTCTCAAATCCGTGCTGAGATGCTCACGAACGCCTGTGTTGAATTTACCGCGCAAAAGCCGCGTGTGGACGAAGAGGCGATAAAAGCCGCTCTTGTTGCCGAAAAAGCAGCACCAAGGGATATTGCCGATGCTCTCGCCGAGTATAAGGCCCGCAAGGTCAGTCAGAAAAATCCAGATGCGCTGACGCTTGGATGCGATCAAGTTCTCGACTTCAAGGGAGCCATATTCAACAAGCCCACGACCAAGGACGAAGCTGTGGCACAATTGCGAGCCATGTCAGGTCAGAAACATCAACTTCTCTCGGCGGCTGTCATCTATCTCGACGGGAAACCCTTGTGGCGGCATGTGGGCATTGTCCGCCTGCAAATGCGCACTTTATCCGACACCTATATAGAGTCCTATGTAGAGCGGAACTGGGAAGAAATTCGCCACTGTGTCGGCGGATATCAGCTTGAAAAAGAAGGCGTGCGCCTGTTTACCCGTATTGAGGGCGACTACTTCACCGTTCTCGGCCTGCCCCTACTCGAAGTCCTGTCCTTTCTAACCCTACGCGGAGACCTTCCTTCATGAGCGAGACCAGAATTCCCCTCGCCGGCGTCATTGGCGCCCCTATTGCTCACAGCCGCTCCCCTGCCCTTCACGGCTATTGGCTGAAAAAATATGGGATCGCAGGGCAGTACATCCCGATGCACATTGAACGGGCAGACCTTGGGGAAGCGATCCAAACCTTGCCCAAGCTTGGGTTCGTTGGGATTAATGTGACGATCCCCCATAAAGAAGCCGTTCTGGAATTCGCCGACCTTGTTACCGATCGCGCGTCGCTCATCGGGGCGGCCAACACACTCATCTTTCGCAAAGATGGCAAAGTGCATGCCGATAACACCGACGGGTACGGCTTTATCGAAAACCTGAAACAGGGCGCACCCACGTGGCAACCAAAACTCGGCCCCGCAGCCGTTATCGGGGCTGGTGGTGCGGCGCGCGCGGTGATTGCCAGCTTGCTTGAGGTTGGCGTTCCGGAAATTCTCCTCGCCAATCGCACCAAAAACCGATCAGAAGCGTTGCGAAGTGAGTTTGGGCAAAAGGTGACCGTGGTTGATTGGGTTCAGGCGGGCAACATGCTCGAAGATGCCGCTACCGTCGTAAACACGACGTCGTTAGGGATGACGGGTGGGTCTGAGTTTCGAATTCCTCTCGACGGGTTGCGCAAAGGTACGGTCGTAACCGACCTTGTTTATACCCCGCTGCGCACCAAATTCCTTGATGATGCCGATTTAATGGGATGCCACACGGTAGATGGCTTGGGAATGCTCCTGCATCAAGCCGCCCCTGCGTTTGAGCGGTGGTTTGGCGTGCGCCCCGAAGTTGACGATGAATTGCGCCGCGCAGTTCTAGAAGCGTGAAAAATCCTTTCATACTTGGTCTAACCGGCTCAATAGGCATGGGTAAATCGACAACCGCCCAAATGTTTGCTGACTTGGGGTGTGCCGTTTGGGATGCAGATGCGGCAGTTGCGCGCTTGTATCAAAAGGGCGGATTGGCCGCTGTACCCTTGTCCGAAATCCATTCTAAGGCGGTTGTAAACGGTGCCGTAAGCCGGGACCTCTTGAAGGAGTGGATTGCCACAGACCCTAAGGCCCTGTCCCGCATCGAAGCGATTGTGCATCCGCTTGTGGCTTCAGATAGGCAAGCCTTCATTGAAAAAAATACCGCCGACATCATCGTTCTGGATATCCCTCTCTTGTTTGAGAACGGTACACAAATGCAGATGGACGCGGTTGCTGTGGTCTCAGTCCCGTCAGAAATTCAGCGCAAACGGGTTTTGGCTCGTGGTACGATGAGCGAAGATACATTCAACATAATCCTCTCCAAACAAATGCCCGATGCGCAAAAACGTGCGCGTGCAGATATCGTCATCCCAACCCTGAACATCGACGAGACAAGACAAATCGTTGCTGATATTGTAGAGCGGATAAAAAAAGGGACGTTCCATGCGTGAACTCGTGCTCGACACAGAAACCACAGGATTTAAGCCCGAAGAGGGCGACCGCCTTGTTGAAATTGGCATTGTCGAACTGATGAACCAATTGCCCACAGGCCGAACATATCACCAGTATATTAACCCAAAACGCGACATGCCGCAGGGCGCGTTTGAAATTCATGGCCTTTCGATTGAATTCCTCTCAGATAAGCCAGTTTTTGCTGATATCGCGCAGGATTTCGTGGATTTCGTCGGCAATGATCGCATGGTCATTCACAACGCGGCCTTTGATATGAAGTTCTTGAACGCCGAATTGGGCTGGGTTAACCGCCCTCTCTTACCGATGTCACAAGCGCTGGATACTCTGGCGATTGCGCGCAAACGGTTTCCCGGATCGCCCGCTTCCCTAGATGCACTTTGCCGTCGATTTGGCATCGATAATTCGTCGCGTACCCTTCACGGCGCACTTCTTGACTCTGAAATCCTCGCGGAAGTGTATTTGGAGCTTATTGGCGGTCGTCAGCCAGATTTCGCCCTAAAAACCAGCGAGCAATCGCAGAATGACGGGTCGAATGGAGATTCTTGGCGTCCTAAGCGGCGTGAAACAGCTTTGCCAAGCCGCCTTACCGAGGAAGAAGCCGCCGCCCATGTTGAATTTATCAACAAAATAGGCGACGGCGCGCTTTGGAAAAAGCTCTGATTTAGGAAACTGGAGCGGGGCTCGCCGCTGCTTCAGCTTGTGCGCGACGAGTAAGCTCGGCACGGTAAAGAGCAAGAAAATCAATCGTTTCAAGGTTCAGCGGTGGGAAGCCACCATCCCGTGTAACGTCGCCAACAATGCGGCGCACATAGGGGAACAACATCCGTGGGCATTCAATCAACAAGAACGGGTGCAGTTGATCTTCAGGCACATTGTCGATGTGGAAAATTCCGCCGTAATCAAGCTCCATAAGGAACATTGGCTCGCCAGATTCTTTAACATTGCTGGTGATTTTCAGCTTCATGGAAACTTCGAATTGCTTATCCACAGTCCGTTTTTTCGCATCTAGGTTCACTTGAACCTGCACATCAGGCTGCGAAGCGCTGGTAATACCTTTCTGCGCCACGATGTTTTCAAACGAAAGATCGCGGATGAATTGGGCTAAAACTTGCATCGCGGGTGCAGTCGGTGCCGCCGCCGCTGGCGCTTCTGGTGCACCGGTTGTTTCTTCGGTCATTCCTTAGTTCTCCTAAAAATCGTAAATTCTAATTTCATGTATCAGGTTGGTGGGCGACGCTCAATCCTTGGTCCCGTTTGAAGGCGGGTCAATATGGGGCGCATCTGGTTCAACGCGCGCATAATCGCCGTCAATAACTCCCTCTTCGTCGGACTTGTAGCGCGGATTGTTTGAGAAGCCTGACGTGCTAAAGCTCTGAACGTTCATCCGGGACCCGACGAATTTGATCACTAAAGCCCGAAACGGCGGCAACAGGAGCAAAATCCCGATACTGTCCGTGAAAAATCCAGGCGTCACGAGGAGCGCCCCGGCCAGCAAGATCATCGCGCCGTTTGCAATCGGAACCGTGGGGTCGCGCATCTCCTGAAAGGACGCCTGAAGCGACGAAAGCGCCATCGCACCCTGCACCCGCATCAAATACGATCCTACAACAGCGGTCAGAATTACGATGCCAACTGTTGGCCATGTCCCGATAATTCCGCCAACTTCGAGAAAAAGTGTGATTTCAATTATCGGAATTGCGATAAAAGCGATTAAAAGCCACATAAGACCCCCTAAGACTTTGCTTGCACCAGTTGTTTCTAGTGCTTCGGTACCTTACATATGTTCTCACAAGGAAAGTTTCCAACTATTTCCATTTTGGACGAGGTTTCGATGAACGGTGGCGGACTGCAACTTCTGGTATTGGCTGGAATCGCGATATTTTTAATTCTCAAGCTGAAAGATGTGCTTGGGACACGCGACGGGTTTGAACCCCCTCGCGAGGACACCCTTGCGCCGAAAGCTGTCAAAGGGCCAACTTTTTCGGTGATTGAAGGTGGGCCAGATCGCGACATCGTCGATCACACGGACGACGCCGACACAATCGCCGCGATCACTCAAATGAAAAAGATTGAACCAAATCTTTCGATTACAGAGTTTCTAGGCGGCGCACGCGGTGCGTATGAAATGATTCTAATGGGTTTTGAGCATGGGGATTTGGACGATATTGCACCTTATCTTTCTGAAGACGTTCATCAGAGTTTTGTCGATGTTATCGCGGATCGCGAAGATCGTGGTTTGACCATCGAAGCGCAGTTCATCGGTGTGCGTGAATTGGCGCTTGTTGGCGCTGAATTTGATCCGAAAAGCAAAGTTGGTGAAGTCACGATTAAATTCACTGGCGAACTGACCTCCATTGTACGCGATAATTCGGGTGAAATTGTTGAGGGCGATGCGACCACAGTGAAACGTCAGAAAGATGTCTGGACGTTTGCTCGGACCTTAGGTGCCGCTGATCCCAACTGGCAGCTTGTACAAACGGGCGGATAACGCGTGATATCGCGACTAAAAATAGGACTTGGGGTGCTTTTGGCACCCTTTGTTGTTTCTGAGGCTTCAGCCGAGGCGACCGCGCGCGTTCTGTCGTTTGATTCGCTTTCCGGCTGGCATACGGACAATCACCAAGCTGCCCTTGAAGCGTATCAAGGGACCTGTTCGCGGATGGAGGATCAGGAATGGGCCAGCCTTTGCGCGTTTGCCCAATCCAATCCGGATGCAAAAGCTTTCTTTGAGTTGTTCTTTCGGCCCGTAATAATTGAAAACGGGACTCCAACCCTGTTTACGGGGTATTTTGAGCCCGAATTAAACGGCGCGCGGTTTCCAGACAGTATTTATCGCTATCCGTTGTACCGAAAACCGCAAGAGCCCTACATAAATTACACACGCCAACAGATAGATGAAACTGGCGCGCTGCGCGGCCTTGAGATTGCGTGGGTCGACAATCCGGTCGATGTTTATTACTTGCAAATTCAAGGGTCTGGCCGTGTGAACCTGACCGACGGAAGCAGTATCCGCTTGGGCTATGGCGGCGAAAACGGGCACCCTAATCGCTCCATCGCTCAGACAATGATTGATCAGGGGATTATACCCCGTAGCCAAGCTTCGGCTGCGCGGATTCGCGATTGGTTTGGCCGAAACCCAGGTTTTGGGCAGCAGATTCTTTGGTCGAACCCCTCGTATGTCTTTTTTCGCAAACTGTCCCTACCGTCGCACAAGGGGCCGCACGGCGCGATGAGCCGTCCGCTTACATCTATGCGATCTTTGGCTGTTGATCCTTTGTACACTACTCTAGGTGCACCAGTTTGGATTGAAAAATCAGGCAGTCCAAGCCTTCAGCGGCTAATGGTCGCTCAAGATAAAGGTGGAGCGATTAAAGGTGCTCAACGCGCAGATATTTTCTTTGGCACGGGGGACGTTGCGGGGAAAATTGCAGGGCAAACCAAAGATGGCGGCAGGATGGTTGTTCTGATGCCTATTCAACTGGCATTTGCCATGGCTCCGGAGGGAGCCCAAGAATGAAAAAACCTCGCGGCTTAAGGCCGGATGAAGAAGAACTGTGGCAAACGGTTGCCATTCAAACCAATCCGCTTCACCCCATCCGCCAACCACAATCGTTGAGCGACAAAACCGTGCAACCCACGCGAAAGCCGCTGAAAATAAACAAATCAGGGCTGCGGGCATTCCATATCGGAGAAACGGCAATTCCGCATGTTAAGGGGCATGACCTGCTCCCAAGCCTCGCGGACCGTATTTCGCAAGCGCCCGTTCAAATGGATCACAAAACCTTTGGAAAAATGAAAAAAGGCAGGCTCTCGCCCGAAGGAAAACTGGATTTACACGGGATGACCATGGCCAACGCCCACCCCGCCCTAAATCGGTTTATTCTGGATGCATATGCCGATGGAAGACGTCTGGTTTTGGTTGTGACGGGCAAGGGCAAGTACCGTGACGAGCCCGGCCCAATTCCGGTTCCCTATGGGGTTCTAAAGCATCAAGTACCACAGTGGTTGATGATGCCGCCCCTTCGCTCTGCCGTGCTCCAAGTCAGCGAAGCCCATCTCAAACATGGCGGCGGTGGTGCTTATTATGTGTACCTACGCCGCCACAGATAACAAAGGTGTGGCACGGAACATTCCGATCCATACCCCTACAATTGCGACGACAAAATAGATCGCAATTCCAATCATTTGTTGTGAAAAATCAATCCCTTGATCAATCAATACCCCCGACAATCCGGGCCCAATCGCCGATGCAGCAACCATAACGGCCGCCGCCATTGCTTTGATTGATCCAAGGTTGCGCGTGCCATAAAACTCGGCCCAAAACGCGGGCAAAAGCACGGACGCCGCCCCTTGGGATAGCCCTAAAAAGGACATAGCGAACGCCATTTCAAACAAGGTGCCGCTTTGCGCACCGAGGATAAATCCGACGATCATCGGGACGAGGTACACGGCCAAGATGCGGGGCGTTGAAAACCGGTCAATCGCCCAACCCGCGGCGATCATCGAAAGGGAGCTTACGACCGTGAAAATGGGGAAAAGTGCCACAAAACTAATATGAGAAAACCCTTTAACTTCGCTAATGTGCACCTGCTGGAAAAAGAAGGTGGTTATGAAGCAGGGCGGCCCAGCAATCGCCAAGATCATCAGCCAAAAAAGCCAGTGTTTCAACGTTTGGTTGCGCGTCCAATCCATACCATTCATCCCCTTGGAATGTTCCATTTTGGCGAGGGATTGTGGAGTTCGTTCGTTACTGAGGAGGGCAAGGACAATTGGAAGAATGATAAAGGTCAAGCCTGCAGCCAAAACCCACAATCCGCGCCACGACATCCACGTCATAAGGAGCACGAAAACAATCGGGAGCGCAGCCTCGCCCGTTTTGAAGCCAAGCGAAGCAATCGCCAAGGCCCGCCCACGCGTTGCGACGAACCAGCGCGCCATTGAAACCATTGCAGCGTGCGCCAACATGCCCTGACCTGTGAAACGAAGAGCAAAGATCACGAAGATGAGGGCTGTCGCATTTGGAACCGTGGCCATCGCGAGGCATGCGAGCGCCAGCAGTGCAAATATACCCGCGCATAAAGTACGGATACGCCAACGGTCTACCAAACCACCCGCCCAAACCATCAGGATGGCAGAAGCAGACGTTCCAATAAGATAGATCCCACCCCAAGCCCCATGAGAAAGATCAAATTCAGCGCGTATTGAACCCGCGAAAATTGCGATGAAATAAGTTTGCCCGAAACTTGAGACAAATGCGATCAAAAATCCGGCGGAAAGCCAACGGGCGTTGGCCAGTAAAAAAGAGGGGTAAGTCATACCATAACTTTGCTGTAAGGGAGCCTACCTTGTGGCGCAAAGATCGCGGAGCGAAAAGCCCTAATTGTTAGCGCTCTCGGGTGACAGCACGATGCGGGTTAGGTTGTTGATTGAAATCGCAACGCTTGGGAATGGGCCGGGAAGCGTTTTCCCACTTACCGAAAGAACGGCCTCACGCCCTTGAATGAGTTGAATAAACTCAAGCGCTTCCGGATTTTCGAAGGCTGCCAAGTGGTTGCTCTTTTGAATTCCATCCAGAGCCGAGATATCCCAAACAACCGTTTCCAAATGCGCGATTGGCGTTACATCCTGAATATTTCCGAGGCGAGCGGTCTCGCCAGACACGCGCGCCGAGAGTTGCAGGGCGCGGTCACGGGAGGACGTGAAAATCACAAAGAAATCGGGAAGTTTCCCAATGCGCGACGCCTGACTTACGAATAAATCGACATCGAGGTCAGGGGCAATTAAGGCGACCCCCTTGATCATACGCGTGACTGCGCCTTCGTCCTCAATGGCGATGCTGCGCAAGGTTTCCATCGTGAGGGCGGCCCCGAGCGAGTGCGCTACAATAACGATTTCAGATGCGCCCGCGTCTTTTACAGTTTCGAGAAATTCCTGAAAGCTGTCGCGCGCAGTCAAAACGGCATCGCGATCATGGGCGTATCCAAAAGCGCTTCCGGTGCTAGGCCATGCGAAATGCGTAACAACAGCATTCACCGAAAAATCGTTGGAAATTTGAGCGGCCCGGTAAAGTCCGTCGCCAAATGTGTTGTAAAAACCATGTACATAGACATACACGCGCTTTTTTACGGGCGATTTTTCTATAATCTGCTTACGCAGGGATGCCTTGAACGCAGTGTCGTCCGCGTAGGTATATTTCGCAGTAACCGCAAAATTCTTTTCGGGATTAGGTGTTTTACCCAATGGCCATTCAATTTTTCCCGGCTCATGCAGGGGTGGAATGGATACATCATAGCGTACGTAATTGGTGGCGTCCGCGAGTGAACTGTTGAAAGTTCCATCGTTGGTAGGATTGCGCGTGGTGCCCACGTAGATCGGCACCACGGCCCCCACATCGGCGCGATCAGTGTAGCTCAGGTCGTTTTGAATTGCACAACCAGACAAAACGACCAACCATAAGGCAAAAAGAACGCGCATATTTTTAACCCTATTAGTCCTAGAGGACGTATCGACTTATATCGGTCGATTTTGCCAACGCACCAAGATGTTGTTCAACGAATTCGGCGTCGACCACGATATGTTCGTCAGCTCGGTCGGGTGCCGTAAACGAAAGCTCCTCAAAAACCCGCTCCAAAACAGTGTAAAGTCGGCGGGCCCCGATGTTTTCGATGGTCCGGTTCACTTCCGCCGCGATTTTTGCAAGCGCAGCGATACCCTCTGGGGCAAAGGTCACGTTCACTTTTTCGGTCGCCATGAGAGCCGTGTATTGCAGGGTTAGTGCGTTTTCGGTTTCAGTCAGAATACGTACAAAATCTTCTTCGGTTAGGGCGCGTAACTCAACCCGAATAGGGAGGCGGCCTTGAAGTTCTGGCAGAAGATCGCTGGGTTTTGCCACATGAAATGCACCGGATGCGATAAATAAAATATGGTCCGTTCTAACAGGGCCATGTTTTGTGGAAACGACGGTGCCTTCGATTAGCGGCAAGAGATCGCGTTGCACGCCTTCGCGCGAAACATCAGCGCCCCGCGCGTCAGAGCGTGCGCAGACTTTGTCAATTTCATCCAAAAACACGATACCGTTTTCTTCGACGCTTTCGAGCGCGCGTTTAACCACGATTTCATCATCCAGCAGCTTGTCGGCCTCTTCACCAAGAAGCACTTCAAAGCTTTGGGCCACAGTCAATTTTTTGCGGGTGGTGCGTCCGCCCATGGCTTTCCCGAACAAATCGCCAAGGTTCATCATTGTCGCGCCACCGCCCGGTTGTCCAGGAATGTCGAGACCTTGCATCGGGTTCGAAGTGTCCGCGACTTCGAGTTCAATAATGGTGTCGTCCAACTCGCCGGAGCGAAGTTTCTTGCGAAACATCTCACGGGTTTGCTCACGGGCATCGGTGCCGGCAATGGCCTCGATCACGCGCTCTTCTGCGGCTTCGCGGGCCTTTGCGCGGACGTCTTCGCGCATGAAATCACGGGTTTGAGTAATAGCGCTATCCATGAGGTCGCGGATTATTTGCTCCACGTCGCGGCCAACGTATCCAACTTCAGTGAATTTGGTGGCCTCAATTTTAATGAACGGAGCCTTCGCCAGTTTTGCCAGGCGGCGGGAAATTTCGGTCTTTCCGACGCCAGTTGGCCCAATCATCAGGATGTTTTTAGGGTAAACTTCATCGCGCAGATCGTCCGACAACTGATTGCGGCGCCAGCGGCTGCGAAGCGCCACGGCAACGGCGCGTTTGGCGTCACTCTGGCCGATGATAAAACGGTCAAGTTCGGATACAATTTCGCGGGGCGTAAGGTCGGTCATACGGACTCCGAGTAGGGGGGAAAGCGGTTTTTAAGGGGAAAATCGGGAAGCTTTTGCATGAGTGTTGCGCGGATTTGCACCCACCATGTGCCGAGAATTGTAATGCCGCCACCAAGCAACAGCAGAGTAGCAACGATAGAGATATCGCCGTCCGAGGAATTTTGAATGGCCATGGAAATAAGGATCGCAATGTACCCAATTCCAGCGGTCAAAAAAGAGCGTCGGTCGATGATCAAAGCCAATAATGTTACCAGCACGAGAGCGAGAGCCGTGAGCAATGCGCCCAAGCTCCCACCTAGATTAAAGAGTGATAGCGCGATCACATTCACAAGGGCAGGGGCGGCCAATATGTGGAGCCAAAAGGCGGATGAGGCGTAGCGGCTGATGCGGTAGGGGTCTTTGAGGTCAAACCAAATACCACCCGCAAACGCAAGCAGACCAAAGATAAGCGAGCCATAGGCCATGGCTGATCCCGCGCCCAAATCAAACAGCGACGTGGGTAAATCAAAGATGAAGCGCCGGTCGTCAGACACTATTCCTGCAATAGAAAGGACGCTGATAATTCCAAAAACACCAAGGACGAACATCGAAAACGGCAGTTTAAAGTAGGAAAAATACCACGCCATGCCCACCATGCCGACAAGGCCAATCGTTAATCCTTGGCTCGCATTTGGTGTGGTTGCTCCCGAAATTCCAAGGAAAGTCACCGTCGAGATGGCCAGAAACAAGCCAAATCCAGCAGATAACGCGATACTCGGCAGGCTCATGCGCCGTTTTTTCGTGAAGTAGATCGCGAAAAGTGCCGTGAGGACGACGCCCACTATCGGCACGAAAACCCCACCGCCAATTAGCCATGTGATCGCCAGCAGGCCCGAGAACAATAGACCCAAGCCGACGGTTACAAAAATCTCAGAAAAGCCACGGAAAAACTCAAACGGCTCGTCTTCTCCGGAGAGGAAATTGCGTACGCCCTGACGCGATTGGGCCATGGTGATCAATTTCGACGCTTGCACTTCGTTGAGGACACCAGCGGCTACTGCGGCGCGCACATCATCTAGGGTCAACTCGACCATTTATACAGCTTCGATGGTTTCAACGGTCAACTTACCGTTGGTATAAACACAAATATCGGCGGCGATAGACATCGCCTTGCGCGCAATCGCTTCGGCGTCCAGATCAGAATCCATCAAGGCTCGCGCAGCCGCGAGCGCAAAGTTTCCACCTGATCCAATGGCGGCTACGTTATGTTCTGGCTCCAAAACATCGCCCGCGCCCGTGATAACCAAAATATCGGTACCATCCGTCACGATTAGCATCGCTTCGAGTTTCTGTAGGTACTTGTCGGTGCGCCAATCCTTGGCCAATTCCACACTGGCACGCGCCAATTGTCCGGGGGTTGCTTCGAGTTTGGCCTCAAGCCGTTCAAGAAGCGTAAACGCGTCCGCCGTAGAGCCAGCAAATCCAGCCACAACGTCATGGCCGCCGGGCGACAAACGCCGCACTTTGCGCGCAGTCCCTTTGATAACTGTGGGCCCAAGACTGACTTGTCCATCCCCCGCAATCACAACTTTACCGTCTTTTTTCACACCGATGATTGTGGTGCCGTGCCACCCTGGAAATTGATCGTCTGACATAAAACCCCTCGTCGTTTCTAGGTATATGGCCGTCTAGGGGCTATCCCACAAGTTCTTTGCTTGGAAATATTCCGAAGGCGACCTAAGTTCTGCAGCATGGACTCCTTGAAAACGCTACATATCTTCCTCGAAGAGGGCTTAAAAAAAAGCGCTGAAAATGGTGCCCACAATCTCATGAACCGCATTGAAACAGCGATGTCGAGTGTTGGGGTATCGGTTGATTACCATTTGAACACGGCCAAAAATAGAAATGCGTCGCAGGGTTTTCAAGGGTATTCACTGTTTCATATGGAGGATCCCTTCCATGATCGCGCACTCAATCTTCGGCGGGCGTATTTTTATCCATTTTGGCGCATTGAGAAAGTTGCCGAACGGTGGAATTTTCGGGTCGCAAACATGCCTTACCCCGCCGACAAACAAGAGTCCAACATGGCAAAAACGTTCGCAAACTCGATGCGGAAGCGGCATTTTGGCGATCAGCCTGTCACCCGTGAGGGGCATATTTTCATGCCATTGCAGGGTAAAATTTCGAAACACCGAAGCTTTCAATCCTGCTCGCCGCTTGAGATGATTAAACGGACACTTGCCACTGATGCAACGCGCCCTGTGATCGCCAGCCTGCACCCCAACGAGGCCTATTCAGAGGGTGATATGGCCTCATTGCGTGCCTTGGAAGGTAAACACACTCGGTTTCAGTTGAGCGACACGCCATCGGACGCGCTTTTGGCGTCCTGCGATTATGTTGTGACCCAAAATTCATCGGTCGCGCTAAAAGGGTTTTTCCTGCAGAAGCCAGCGGTTTTGTTTGCCCAGATTGATTTTCACCACATCGCAGGAAACGTGGATCGCGTTGGGTTGGAGGCCGCGTTTCGACATGTGCACCAACCCGCGCAGAGTTATGACAGCTATCTCCTGTGGTTTCTGCGTAAAACCGCGATCAACGCGGGAAATGAGAATGCAGAAGCGCGCATTTTGGCCGCGATGCGAAAAAGTGGCTGGGAACTTTAACGAAAATGGGCGCCCAAAACGGACGCCCAATTAATACTCGAATTCAAGAAGGCTTAAAGTGCTTCGTCAATCCAGCTCTTCAATGCTGCTTTAGGGGCAGCGCCAACTTTGTTGGAGAAAACTTCGCCGTTTTTAAACAGGAACAATGCCGGAATCCCGCGCACGCCCATTTGACCGGGGGACTGTGGGTTTTCATCGACATTTACTTTAACGACTTTGATTTTGTCGCCGTATTCGGCGGAAAGCTCCTCAAGAGCAGGGCCGATTTGTTTACATGGACCACACCATTCCGCCCAAAAATCTACAACAACAGGGACGGTAGACTGGCGGACTTCGGCGTCAAAAGTTTGGTCGGTTACGGCAACTGTAGCCATCGGCTCTCTCCTAGAGGAAATTTGTTAGGTCTCAAACCTAGGTACGCGGCGCGGCCTCGTCAAGGCATGTTCACACGCGCAAGGGCATCTGTCACCTTCGCGTGACTGAGCGGCATGAGGGTTGCGGTTTTAGTCCACAAAATCGCGGGTCGGAGTGTGTGGTTCGGATAAATCTGGCTTAGGGCGGAACAGTAGGCGCCCATTTGGCGCATCAATCCCTCGGGCACGTCATCAGCCGATGCAGGAACGACGGCGTTGGATTTGAAATCGATCACGTGGATTTCAGTTTCATCAATCACCAGTCTGTCGACTGAGCCCGAGATCTCCGCCGTCGTATAATTGCCCTGTGCCAATTCGGGTAGGGTGGCAAATATATTCACCTCCGAAAGAGCGTTGCCCGAGAATAGAAACGCCAAATCAGGGTGTTTTAAGCATTGCGCGGCCTCAGGCAGTAACTCAGTAAACATCTCACCAACCAAAATTTCCGCCCGTGCGGGCCACTCATCCTCTGAAATCTCAGGAAGGTACTCCAACAAGAGGTGAATCAACGTTCCCCGTTCCTTGGCTTCTTCTTCACTCAACCCGCTTGGCCCAGCGAGCGCCTTTGCGCCGCCTAGGTCTGATGGCGAGAGCGGTTTGACATCTTTTATGGGCGCGGGTGCGGGAGTAATTGCCCAGTTAGGCTTGATTGGAGAGTGCATTTCCGAAGCTTGTTTAGATGGCAATTGCGGCAGTTCCTCCCAAGATAGGCTCTGATATCGGAGTCCCATCCCTGACGGGAACGTATATGTCACCGCTCCCGCCTGTTTCATGCCTTCTTCGATCAATTGGTGCCAAGCTAGGCCGTCTTTGTTCAGCTTACCAGCGCCGCAGGTGATGAGCCATTTTTCGGCCCGCGTCATCGCCACATACAAAAGGCGCATTTTTTCTTGCGCTTGAAGTTCCTTCTTCGTGTCGATGGCATCGGCCATATTAGGCGGCATTTCGGTGGCCCGCATTTTCCATGTCACCAACCCATCCTCAAGCGGGATAAGCTCCGATTTAACAACATTTGCACGCGCATGTGTGTCTGGAAGGATAACGATTGGTGCCTCAAGCCCCTTCGCCCCGTGCACAGTCATCACCCTGATCTGGTCGCTTGCGCTGTCCATTTGCCGTTTGATTTCAACCTCCTCAGATTGAAGCCACGTGAGGAAACCCGTAAGACTCGGGATTTCCATCTGCTCAAAACTCAACGCCTGACTTAAAAGCGCATCAATGCCATCCTCGGCTTCTGCCCCAAGGCGGGCAACCAGATTTATGCGGCCTTTATGATCGGTCAAACAGCGTTCAATAAGTTCATAGGGGCGAAGGAAATCGGCTGAATCGCGGAGGTCTTCGAGTGTGGCGACGGTTTCGGGAAATTCCTTTTTACGTTCCTGAAGCGCGCGCCAGAGATACTTTTGCGTCCGTTTCTGAGCTAGGTCATACAAATCTTGTTCGCTCCAACCAAAGAGCGGCGAGCGCAAAATCGCGGCGAGCGAGAGGTCATCCTCGGACGTGGCAAGGAAGGATAGAAGCGCGGTGATGTCCTTCACGGCAAGGCTTGCGCCAATCCGAAACCTGTCCGCCCCCGCAATTGCCAGCTTTTCAGCCTTACAGGCTTGGATGATTTCCGGAAAAATACCGCTCCGACCCTGCACTAAAATGAGGAAATCGCCCTCGGTAACAGGGCGTTGCGCATAGGTGCCTGAATTGCCGATTTCTTGCGGAATAGTGACGTTTTCATCGATCATCCGGCGAATTTCACCTGCGATCATCCGCGCGAGTTGAACATTGTGGTGATTTTGAGAAAGACGATCAACGGGGTCGGCCCAATGGCGATCATCCTCGTCCGAAACACTCTCAATGATCGGCCAGTGATCTACCCGGCCCGGCATCGCGTCCTTAAAGGCGATATGGGTCATTTCGCCACCCACGCCGTGCCCTTGGCGCGCCGAAAAACTGTGGTCCACAACAGAAAGAACGGAACTGGACGACCGAAAGGAGTGTTCCAATTGCAAACTCTGGAGGCCCACGCCAATTTGGGTCAAGCGCGCGGCGAAGTGCTTTTGCATGCGGTCAAATTCGGACGGATCGGCACCTTGGAACGAATAAATTGACTGTTTTTTGTCGCCAACCACGAAAATTGTACGCGTTTGGTCTGAACGCGCGCCTGCACCGCTGGTGAATTCTTGGGCAAGGTTTTCAATAACGCTCCATTGCGCGGGGCTGGTGTCTTGGGCCTCGTCCACCAAAATGTGGTCAATTCCGCCGTCCAAACGATACAAGACCCATTGCGCGACCAAAGGATCGGTCAAAAGATCGCGTGCTTTTAGAATGAGATCGTCAAAATCCAACCAACCCCGCCAGAGTTTCTTTTTCTGATATCGGGGTAAAAATGCGGCGGCAAATTCCTGAAGCGCGAGGGTTTTTCGCGCGGCATAGAGCCTGTTTTTAATGTCGCGCGCATCCTCGATGCGCATCATGAAGTTATTCAAGCGATCCATGCTGTCACTAAATTTCGCTTGCACGGCCTTGGTAGGAAAAGCATCTATTTTTGCAGAGAAGGGCTCCTTTGCGCCCGCTCCAGTCAAGAAAAGACCTTCTAGCGTCGCGAGGTCTGCGGTGGAAAGATTGGTGAAATCTAAGCTGCACAAACGCGCGTGCGCTTTCTGGTCGTTGGTCGATCCAGCCTCCAAGTAGGGCATCAAACTCGTTAAAAGAGCACCGTCATCCGGCAAAAACGTGCGTTCTTCGAGGTCGAGCAGCGAAAACCCTTCGGTCAATTCAAATCGCGCCCAGATACTATCAGCGTCTGGATTGGGGGGAAAACTGGCTGCATACTTGGAGATTTCGGAAGTGAACTTGGTCAAATCTTGATCCGTCAGCAATGCAGCGACGCCATCAACGGCCCATTGGTCACCTGCAAGTACCATTTCATCGACTACTTCCTCCCGCAGAAGGTTGCCTGCCCGATCATCCATTTCGACAAACTGGGGCGAAACACCTGCCTCAAGAGGGAAACGGCGCAGCAAAGAGGCACAAAATGAGTGGATGGTTTGGATTTTCAACCCACCGGGAGCCTCGATTGCACGGGCAAAAAGGCGACGGGCCTCTTTCAACTCGGCGTCGGCTACCTGCCCCTCGAACCCAAGCTTTTTGAGGTCGGCCTTTAGCTCATCCGTCTCTAACATGGCCCAACTTCCCAAACGGGCAAACAATCGGTTCTGCATTTCGCTGGCGGCGGCCTTGGTATAGGTCAGGCACAAAATATGTTGAGGAAGCACTTTATCGAGCAATAAGCGCGCAACGCGATCCGTCAGCACACGGGTTTTCCCGGACCCTGCGTTCGCCGAGAGCCATGTTGAATCTTTGGGGCTGGCCGCTTGGACTTGGCGTTCTGAGGCTTGATCACGGCGCATCATGATACCACCTCACGGTTGGGGGTGTCACTTTCTTCCCACTCGCCAAAACGCGCAAGGTGGTCGTAATCGCCATAGTGGGCCACCACACTTGTAGCGCGACGCGAGGTATAACCTTGGTCGGGTGCGAAATAGCTTTCAATCAATGTGTGCAACTCCGCCCAAATGTCGGTCGTAGAGGTTTCCTCGAGTTTCGCATCGCGTTCTTCAGGGGATGAGCCGATGCCAATGTAACTTGCGCGTTGAACACTGTTTTCCGCAACGCCAAGGAAGGCACCGCGCTCAAGCATTGTCGCCTCAAGCAAGAGTTGCTTGTCGAACAAGTGTTCCACTTTTGCAGTGGGCGGCGTCGTCTTATAGTCGTAGATCACAGCGCGCCCATCGGGAGCAACATCGATGCGATCAGCAATGCCTGAAAGGGTAAAATCGAGCCTATCCAGCCTCAGTTCGCCCCGTTTTTCAAAATAAGTTGGCGCGGCTTTGCTTTGTCTATCGTGCTCCGTTGCGACAAACCACTCGGCCAAGCGTCCCAATTTTCCCCGCCATATACGTTGCGCGGCGGGCCAAGGAACCTCAGCTTCTAGGATTGTGTCCGCCACCGCCATAAGGGAGGCGGTATTGAGTTTCGATAGGGGGATGTCGCGCACAACTGCCTCGAAAATACTATGCAGGACCGTTCCTCGTAATGGCGCACTCGCCACTTGCCGCAAGGGGTCAAGGGGCTTGAGCCGCAATACGTGGCGCGCATAAACGGCATAGGGATCGCGAATAAGTGTCTTGATCTGGGTTACGGAAAGCTTTTTGGGCCGCGCATGGATTGGTGGTTGCGGGCAGGGCCGCTTCGCGCTTTCAATCCGGATTTCTGGTGTCTCAAGTGCTTTGAAAAGGGCCAAATAGGTATTCCCACGACGTCGCATTTGATCAAGGGCTTCTTTGCCACCAGTTTTTGGCAAACCGTCCAAAAGGTTCACGAGTCTATTCACCCAGCGCGACGGAACCGTCTCACTTTCTGCGCTGCGAATGGAGCGCGTAATCCACACCTCTGGTGCGCAAATCGCCTGTTGGAAATCATGAGCCGAGAGCCCGATCCGCCGTTCGGGCAACAATAGACCCGCATCGGCACGCATTTTTCGGTTCAACCACGGATCGGGTTTTGGTGATTCCGGCCACACGCCTTCGTTCAAGCCTGCAAGAATAACCAGATCAGCGCCCTGAACGCGGGCCTCAAGTGTTCCCCATATCATAATGTTTGGATGGGGTTGAATCGGATCGCGAACCACCTCTTTGTCCAAAACAGATCGAAATAGGTCGACGTAATCTCTGGGCGCAAAATCGCCGCCATAGCCCGCTTCAGACTTCAATGCTTCAACGGTTTGGAGCGCGCTTTCACCAGCTTTTTTCAACCACAACTTGCTTTGATGCTGTGGGGCGGGGCCGTTTGCGAGCCTTTCGGCGATAGCCAAATGAAAAACTAACTGCTCCGAAAGACTCCGCGTTCCAACGGTCGAAAGTTCAAATAAACATCCTATGATCCACTCGACCCAGAGGTTCGCGTTTTCGTCGCCCTTCAGCGTGGAGGCCCACAGTTGAAGGTCATCCGCGTGCGGGTGGGGCGGGCCAAATCTGCGCAGCTTGAGTTCAAGTTCGCGTGTCAATTTGAGGTGCGCGCCCCGTTGCCCACTTCCCGTGTTTGTCAGCGGGTGTTTTAGCAAGGTGAGGAGAGCCTCTGATGTCAATTGCTGCCCCATTAGTGCGGAAATATGGCGTAAAAACCGACCGGGAGCGGAAAGAGCAAGTGGCGTGCCCGCGCTATCGTCGGGTTCAATTTTCCACTGCGAAAGGGCGGCGGTCACTTGTCGCGTCAACACACGATCAGGCGTTATTAGAGCCGCTTTCTGGCCCTTCTCAACAGCTTCTCTCAACCTAAGCGCAATAGCTCCCGCCTCCTCGCGGGACGAGGAGGCTTCGACCAAAGTGACGTTTTCGCAGGCTGACGCGAGGCTTGGTAGATGCTTGCCTTCAGACATCCACTGGTCGGTTACGGGGGCGGGACGCAGAGCAAGTGAAATGAGTGCATTGCGTTCTGGGCTTGGAGCGGGTGATGGGCTCCACTGTGAAACACTGTCGCTGGTCACTTCAAACGACTGCAACAAATGGTGAAACCGATATTGCGGATGATCCTCTGCTGTTAGGGCGTCATCGAGCCCGGACCAAACCTCGGCGGGCATGTCAAAATCAAACCCCGGAAGCACAACCGCGCCGTTGGGAAGCTCCGCAATCGCGCGCATTAACTTATGGGTTGCCCCGCGCGATCCCGTTGATCCCGCAAGAATAATGGGGTTTTTGGGCGGATGATCTTGCCATGAAGAAATAAGCGCTTCGATAACGAGGCGTTGGCGCGCTTCTTTGTCCAGTGGTTCGGTGGTGTTGTCGAAATACCGGTCAACGATACCAATAAATTCAAGGGAACGCGCCCAATGCCCCGATTGATCAGACACATCAAGGGACGAAATGCGGGAGGGTTCCACGCCTTCACCATGCATTTCATCCATCAAATTCGCCAAACTGTCAGCGAGGTCATAGAGAGCATCGCGCGCGGCAAGGTCTGGTTGCTGATCAAGGAGTTGGGCGATGAGCTGGGTGAGTTCGAGCCGCCTTCTCAGGGGCGAAACCGCCTTTTCTATACCCGCCGCAGCCCCAAACGCGAGGTCCGTAACGAGGCCGATTTTTGGACATAGAAGTGCACCTTGAGCAGCAAAAAGGCTGTCAACCCGCCGCTTCATCCGCTCGGTATTGACGACCAACTGGACCCGCGCTAGCTCTTCTGGGGGCTTGTCGTGATATCGGTCCAGAAGGCCATGAACCAGTACCGCTGGGAAATCACATCCTGGGGCGATGCCATAGATGTTCGGCTTAAACATCGTGGGCACGATTCAGGAGGGATTCGGCGATAGGCACACTCGAGGGTTGCCCGACGTCACACCATTTCCCTGAATAAGTAACGCCAAAAACGCGGCCGCTTTGCATGAGCAGATTCCAATATAGGTTTAGTGAAAATGCGGACTCTGAAATTTCCGCAAGGCGTTCTGTTTTGATGATCTGTGCGCCCGTATAAAGGAGGGCGCCACCGCGCGTTAGTTGCCCATTTTGATCGGCCGAAAAATCTCCACTTCCGTGGTGCCCCAAGGATTGAGTTAAGGGAACGAGCATCAATAACGCGTCCATTTGGGTAGGATTCCAAGCCTTTCGCAACAGGGTCAGCGGGTTGGGGCCGGACCAAATGGCGTCAGAATTAAGGGTAAAAACGGGGGCGTTCTGTAAAATAGGAAGGGCTTTGCGCAGGCCGCCACCTGTCTCAAGAAGTTGGGATTTTTCGTTCGAGAACTGAACACCTTTGGGTCCGAAATGTTGGACGATACTGTCTGGAAGGTAATGAAGGTTCATCACGGTTTGAAGGTTTTCATCCTGCGCGAGTGCAAAAGCATAGTCGGCGAGTGGTTTGCCGTTCACCAAAATCATCGGTTTTGGAAGGGTTTCCGTTAAGGGCAACATGCGTGTGCCCTTGCCAGCCGTGAAAATCATGATCGATTTAGGCATCTGGGCCCTCCAGACGGCAAAGCACCTCCGGCGATGGCGGCGGCAAGGTCTCCATGAGGATCGCCTTCAAATTGGTAAGGTTTGGGTGCTCTAGATCACGCATCAAATGGCCCCAGACACGGGGTAAAAACTCTAGATATCGCCGCTTTCCTTTGTTAAGTGACAGATGCGCCAGAACACCCACAATACGTAGGTTCCTTTGCGCGGCTTGAGCACAAAATCCCTCAAGGAAAATGCCTGGATCAAGCTTTGAATGGTCGAGAAAATGGTCGAGAACGAATTTGCGGGTCGTCTCGCTCACATCGCGGCGCGCGTCTTCCAACAAAGATGCGAGATCATAGCACGAGTGTCCCACGTGTGCGTCCTGAAAATCCAAAACACCAACGCGGGCAACGCCAAAGCGATCTGGAAGCCAAAGCAGGTTTTCTGCGTGGAAATCACGCAACAAAAGCTTGGGTTCTTTTGAATTAGACTTAACCAATACGCGCTCTAATTCGAGGGATATCGCGCTTTGAGCACTCGGATTTTCCTTTCCGGTCGCGCCCAAGAGATAGGCCTCAAAAGCCGGAGAAATGGCCTTTGCCATGGTTGCTGGGTCAAGCGTTGGTAGATTTTTTGGCGCCGGCGCTTTCTGAATTTCGAGGAGAAGGTTTGCAGCGCCAATGTAAAGGTCGGTCTCCATCGTTGGTTTTCGCAACAAAATATTGGCAAAGAGATCGTCGCCGAGGTCTTCAAGGAGTAACTCGTCCTCAGATTGCGCCAAAATAACAGGTGCAGAGAGGCCGAGGCTTCGCAAATGAATATCAATTTTGATAAAGTCCGCAACGCCGTCAGGCCGATCATTGCGGGCGTCCATGTGGATCATGCTGCCAAATGCAGGGTGGCGCCAGCGCGCATATCTGCGACCGGATGCATCACCCGCGAGAGGCGTTACGGTCACACCACTTGGGCTAAAGAGGAGCTGTGCAAAGCGATCAGGCATTCAAGACCTCTGTCAGAAGGTTCCAACGCGCCGAATGAGATTGAAACTTCAGAAGGCGAACTTCACCGTTTTCGGGAACAAAAGTGATGTGCAGGGCGTCTTTGGGTTCTTGCCCCGCGAGCCTATCTGGCCACTCTATCAAACAAAGCGAGGAGTCGAATGCCTCTTCCAGACCAAGTTCCCATGCCTCGTCGGGATGAGTTAGGCGATACAAATCACAGTGCCAGATCTGAAACTTAGGCCCGTCGTAAACCTGAACAAGTGTAAAGGTTGGAGAGGGAATGTCTTCGGGATGGGGTAGAATTGACAGAATGAGGGATCGACTGAACAGGCTTTTCCCAGACCCAATAGGCCCTTCAAGAAGAATTGTGTCCCCATACGTAAGATGCGGCGCTAGACGGTTGGCGAACGCCTCTGTCTCCTCAGGAGAGGAAAGTGAAATTTGATGTGAAAACGGTAACATGTAGCGAATTTAACGCAGCCACATCCAACCGCAAGGGTGATCATGCTTCGATTTTGAAAAGAAGTGGATCCTTTGGTTTTGAAGCTCCATCCGTGTGTAGGACCTCCTCCGTGTCGAGAGCTTTGGGCTCGATGGGTTCCAAAGGGGTAAGTGCAGGGCTGCTTATTACCGCAAATGCGATAAGGGTTCCTCCACCAGCGACAGGAGCAAGTCGGCAGGTCAAATTACCGCCTTCCAACAAGCGAAGTTTGAAGCTCTTTTCTTCGCGAGATCCATTTGTTGCGATGTAGCTTTGAATGGACGACCACAATGCGCTGTCCTCACATTTGGTGCGCCAGTGCGCCATTGCGTCAACCACACTCATTTCGCCGAGAGTGGTTCCTGGGTCGACACCCCAAAGGGATGTGTATGTAGAGTTTGACATCGTGAGCATTCCGTCAGATGCAAAAACTGCAATCGCCTCGCGGAAGCTGTCGAGAACGGCCTGTCCGATCTCAAGTTCTCGCCTAAACCGCCGTGTGAGAGACACTTCTGCGGAAATATCCTCAAAAAGAAACGCGACAGCCCCATCCGGATGAGGGCGGCCCGTTACGCGATATGTTTGGCCCGACGGGAGCGTCCAAGTCTCGGAGTAGGTGCCATCGACTGCAGCGGCCTCAAGTGCGGATATTTGAGCGCGCCAGCCTTTGTAGTTCTTGGGTTCGGGGATCACTTGCCCTTCGCGTAATTTATCCAAAAAACTAACCAGCGTTGGACGAAGGGATAAAAACATAGGCTGAAGGCCTGTGAGGTCGGTGAGGGCAGGGTTAAAGAGCGCGAGTTGACGTTTTTTATCGAAAATGGCCAATCCGGTCGGGAGGTGAGCAAACGTTTTTGTCAGCGTTTGAACGAAATCCCGCAAAGCGGTTTCGGCGCGAACAACCCCGTCGGCACTCGTTGCAAAATGCAATGACTCGTCGCCAATAGTTGTGCTGAAAACTTCATACCAACGACCATTTGTCTCTTCGGGGAATTTCACTGAAACACGATGTGCCCGTCCTTCAGGCGAGCCTTGGGCGAGTGAGACAGATTGGAAGAGACGCGAGGGCGGCCATGTTTGAACGGGCTTCTCTGCACTGCCATCAAATTCTTGCGACAGGGTGAAGTAACTCGAATTAGCCCATGTAATCACGCCGTCGACTGTCTGCTGCCAGACGTAATACGGGGACATCTCGGCCGTCTTACGCAAAGTCTCCAACTCTCGCTTCATGGCATTCATACTGTGAGGGTCAACTACCGTTTCAGTGCTGGCGGTTGCGTCTTCGACCAGCTCAATTCGGGCCACTCCGTTCCACCATTCAGCACGGATTTCGGCAAAGTCGGCGGGATCGCTCGCTTGGATTGTGAGGGAACCCTCACTCGCCAGTTCTGCCATTTCGAGGGGCAAATCCGGGAAGCGGGTCTGGGCGAGAACGCAAAATTGGCGCCATTCTGACGACCCTTGCGGGCGGGAATTTAACAAGGCGCGGGCGCGCGTCGTGGCATCGACCAATTTTTCGTCGTCGAAGAGGAAAACCAAGGAGTTTTCCGCCCCTTGAAGGAGTGCCCGATGTGATTGTTTGTTTCCACGACTGGAAAAGTATCCCACGCCGAATACACCACATGCCGCGGCGAAAAATGAAGAGAGCGCAACCAGTAAAAGGGTTTCTGAAGAGAGCACAGACAAGGAATCATTCCATTTGATGGGTACGGGAGGATATTCGCTCCGGAAAGGTTAACGCCTTATTAAGGTTTCTTAAAAAAAGGAGTCTATGGCTATGCTTTTGGTACAAAAAGACTGTTTTCACCGAGACGCCCACGCGTTGCCTCCGCGGACGCAGCAAGAACATCGAGAGGCCAGACAACTTGGATCACGGCACCACACTTAAGGGGCCGCTCTTGCTCGGTTAAAAAGGGGTCCGATCCGTTGGCGAAAATTAATTCGGCCCCCGTGCGTTCAAGAAGTGTTTTCGCTATAAAAAGTCCGAGGCCCATCCCCTCATAACCTGGGCGGCGCGGTTTCACCCCTGCATCGCGGCGTCTGACAAAAGGCTCCCCAATACGGCCAATCAAATGCGGCGGAAAACCGGGGCCATCGTCCGCAATTCGAATTTGGATGCGATTGTTCGTCCATGCGAGATCAATCCAAACATTTGCCTGTGAAAAATCCACCGCGTTCTGAACGAGGTTCCTCAAGCCGTGAATAATCTCTGGACTTCGATGAATTTCGGGGTGTTCGCGCAGACCACTTGGGGCAGGGCCGATGTTGAAATGAATGTCACGACCGCGTTTCGTGTGAGGCTCTGCCGCTTCGCGCACCACGGCCTCAAATGGCGCAGTACGCATGTGGAGGTCGTCTTTTCCTGCCCGCCCCATGGAACGCAAAATCTCGCGGCATCGGTCTGTTTGCTCGCCGATGAGCAAGGCGTCGGCCATAAGGTCAGAGCCGTCCTCAAGGTCGTCTAGCATCTCGGAGGCCGCGAGTTTTATTGTCGCGAGAGGGGTGCCCAATTCGTGCGCCGCTGCAGCCACGACCCCCCGAGATCGGTCAATTTCTGCTCGCGAGCCAGTGCCATTTGCGTTGCCAAAAGCGCCTCGGACATGGAGTGAATCTCGCTGGTCACCCGCCGCGCATACATGGCGAGAAATACTGTGCCGATGACGATAGACAGCCAAAACCCAAACAGAAGGAAGGGATCGGCCTGAAAAATGCGACCCGCGCTGTTTTGAAGCGGGGTGCTCCGCAGAGCGACAAGGGTTGTGAGGCACAAAGCAACCGTGCCCAGAAGAATTGTGGAGTGGAGGGTTAAAACAGTTGCCGAAATTGTGACCGGTACGAGAATTAGAAGCGCGAAGGGATTGTGCAGCCCACCAGTTAAATAAATCAGTAGCATGAGTTGCGAAATATCGAAGAGCAACATCAAGACGGCTTGCCCCTCGTTGAGGCGTTTGTTCTCGGGGTAGACGAAAATCGCAATTAAATTTGCGATCACCGAGGCCGCAATCACCAGATAACAAAGGCCCAAATCGAGCTGGATGTCGAACTGGCTCCGTGCAACCGAAATTGCAATTATTTGCCCCGCAATCGCAACCCAGCGCAGGACAATCAGCGTGCGTAGCCGAATCCAATCGCTGCGCGCGGATTGATTGATGAAGAGCGATTGTGTTTCGATCATTGGCACCCCATGTTGTGCGGCAAGTTGCACAGTTGATTGTCATGGTAAACACAGCGATCAAGCGGCGAAACCAAAAAGGATTGAACGATGGGTCGGATTTTTGCATTTGCTGCAGTTGGTGTTGCCGCTATTTTACTGGGCTCAACCGCCTATCTGAAAATGAGTTCGGGCGAATCCGAGTTTGAGCAATGCAGTGTGAACAAAATTGCCGGTGGTACGTCCTCCATTGGCGGGCCGTTCTCGCTTATTGACGAAACGGGCGCCCGCGTTTCCGACACTGACGTTTTGACCAAACCGTCGATTATCTACTTCGGCTATACGTTCTGTCCCGACGTGTGTCCGCTGGATTCTGCGCGCAATGCGGCAGCGGTGGATTTGCTGGATGAAGTCGGAATCGAGACCACACCGATCTTTATTTCAATTGATCCCGCGCGCGACACGCCAGCGGTTTTGGCCGAATATACCGACGTGATGCATGATCGCATGATTGGCCTCACAGGGACCGAAGAGGACGTAAAAGCGGCGTCGCGGGCCTATAAAACCTATTACAAAAAGAACGAGGGCGATGACGAATATTATCTCGTCGATCACTCGACCTTCACCTATCTCTATCTGCCCGAACACGGGGTCGTGGAGTATTTCAACCGCGATGATACCCCAGAGGATATGGCCAATCGAGTCGCGTGTTTTGTCGAAAACTCCTGATTTTCCATCCTTTCAGGTTTAACGATATTTGACCTGCCTTGCGGTTCTGCATAGAACAGGGGGCAGGTATAAAATTAGGGCGCTTAAATGAAAGATCGTGAATTGCAGGACATCGGTGAAGACAAATCTCTCATGCTCCTTGATGACGACGAACCGTTTTTGCGTCGTCTTGCGCGCGCAATGGAAAAACGCGGGTTTGTGGTTGAAATGGCTGGTTCAGTGGCCGCTGGGCGCGCGATCGCCACGGCGCGGCCACCCGCCTATGCGGTGATCGATCTGCGCCTTGAAGATGGCAACGGCCTCGACGTTGTCGAATTGTTGCGCGAAAAGCGGCCAGATGCGAAGATCGTTGTTTTAACGGGGTACGGCGCCATTGCGACGGCCGTTGCTGCGGTTAAAATCGGGGCGACGGATTATTTGTCAAAGCCCGCCGATGCCAATGACATTCTTGGCGCGCTGTTAGCAAAAAAAGATGCGCTTCCCCCACCACCCGAGAATCCGATGTCCGCAGATCGGGTGCGTTGGGAGCATATTCAGCGCGTGTATGAATTATGCGACCGAAATGTGAGCGAAACCGCGCGGCGCTTGAGCATGCACCGGCGCACGCTTCAACGCATTTTGGCGAAAAGATCGCCACGTTAGGCTCTATATTTGGGTAAGAAGCTCTTCGTGACGCGCGGTAAAATCATTGCGCGCCAGAAGCGGTGAACGCAATTCAATCGCTAGCCCTTCTAGAACAGCGGCGTCTGGTTTGCCAAAGAGCTTGTCCGCCTCGCGTTCTGAGAAGCCAGCAATCTGTGTAGCCTCCATCCAAGCCGAAATTTTATCTGCCTTTTTAATCTGTTTCTTAACCGATACAGGGATCGACGCGGGCAGGCCAAACCGAAGATGTATTGCCGCTGTTAGCCTTGTGTCCAAAGCTTCGTAACCCGTTCCAACAGCGGATTTTACGGGGGAAATCATGTCGCCTATGACGTATTCAGGGGCGTCATGCAAAAGTGCCGCGAGTTTCCATCTTGCAGGAGCGTTTGGCACAATGCGACAAAATAAGCGTTCGACCAACAGGGAGTGTTCCGCCACAGAATAAGCGAAATCGCCTTTGGTCTGTCCATTCCAACGTGCGACAAACGCAAGGCCATGCGCGATATCAATGATTTCGATATCCATCGGCGTTGGGTCGAGCAAGTCCAGCCGACGACCAGAAAGCATGCGTTGCCACGCGCGGGGTTGATTTGCCATTGTTTTGCCTCTGTTTTACACGCGCTCAATCTTGTTATGGCTAGACCCCGACCTGCCAAAAGTAAAGATGCCCGGTTTTGAGCCGTGCTGGATCACGCGGGTTTGTTGGGCTTATGTTGCCTAGTCGCGATTGTGGTGGTATCTGGCGTTCAACTAAATTTATGAGGAATCAGCCCCATGGCGAACGACTATATCATCAAAGACATTGCCCTTGCAGAATATGGCCGTAAGGAGTTGGACATCGCAGAAACCGAAATGCCTGGCTTGATGGCGCTACGCACTGAGTATGGCGAGAGCAAACCGCTCAAAGGCGCGCGCATTGCCGGTTCGCTTCACATGACAATCCAAACAGCGGTTTTGATCGAAACCTTGGTGGCCTTGGGCGCCGATGTGCGCTGGGCGTCGTGCAATATTTTTTCAACTCAAGACCACGCCGCCGCAGCGATCGCCGCTGGTGGTACACCCGTTTTCGCAATCAAAGGCGAAACGCTGGAAGAGTACTGGGATTACGCGGACAAAATCTTTGATTTCGACGGCGGCACATGTAACCTCATTCTCGACGATGGCGGCGACGCAACGATGTACATCCTTCTGGGTGCGCGCGTCGAAGCTGGCGAAACCAACCTTCTTGATGTCCCAACTAGCGACGAAGAAGTTGCGTTTTTCGCACAAATCAGAAAACGCCTCGCCGCTTCGCCTGGTTGGTTCACAAAGCAACGTGATGCGATCCAAGGTGTCTCCGAGGAAACCACAACCGGCGTTCACCGCCTCTATGACTTAGTGAAAACTGGCCACTTGCCGTTCCCTGCGATCAACGTGAATGACTCCGTCACCAAGTCGAAATTCGACAACAAATACGGCTGTAAAGAGAGCCTCGTTGACGGTATTCGCCGCGCAACAGACACAATGATGGCCGGCAAAGTGGCGGTTGTTTGTGGCTATGGCGACGTTGGCAAAGGCTGTTCAGCTTCCCTTTCGGGCGCTGGCGCACGCGTCAAAGTTACAGAAATCGACCCTATTTGTGCGTTGCAAGCGGCGATGGATGGCTATGAAGTTGTCCTTCTCGAAGACGTCGTTTCGTCAGCCGATATCTTTGTGACCACAACAGGCAACAAAGATATTATCCGCATCGAACACATGCGCGAAATGAAAGACATGGCGATCGTTGGTAATATTGGCCACTTTGACAATGAAATCCAAGTTGCGGCGCTCAAAAACCACAAATGGACCAATATCAAAGACCAAGTGGATATGATCGAAATGCCGTCTGGCGCGCGTTTGATCCTGCTTTCTGAGGGACGTCTGCTTAACCTTGGAAACGCGACGGGTCACCCTTCCTTTGTGATGTCCGCGAGCTTCACCAACCAAGTTCTGGCGCAAATCGAGCTTTGGACCAAGGGCGACGACTATAAAAACGACGTGTATATTCTGCCGAAACATCTGGACGAGAAAGTTGCGCGCCTTCACCTTGACCGCATCGGTGTGAAACTGTCGAAATTGGCTCCTGAGCAGGCAGCCTATATTGGCGTCAGCGTTGATGGACCGTTCAAGCCAGAACATTACCGCTACTAAAACAGCTGTCGCGGTATAATTCATCAGTATTTTAAGGCGCCCCACGCAAATTGGGGCGCCTTCTTGCGTTCTTGTCCAATTGGTGAAATTTTTTCTTTGTGATTATCCCCGACTTGGCTACCCTGTCTTATAGGGCCTGAAGCGGTTCTTTTTAACGGGCATGGCCCAGACATTTATGGAGTTTGATTGTGGGAAAACGGGACGATCTAATTGCGAAGTACGCGGACGACTTGAAAAATAAATGTGGGGTAACGCCCGATATGGACCTTTTGACAAAAGTGACCATCGGATGTGGTCCGGCAATCTACAATGCCGATGCTTCAACCGTCGCAGGCTCTCAGGACTCCGAACTTGAAACGGTAAAAAACAATTTCCTCATCAAAAAGCTCTCACTCGCTGAAGGTCCGAAATTGATGGAGGCCATTCAAGCCGTCATCGAAACCTACGGCAAATCCGAACGCACTAAATATCGCGTTGTCGTGTACTATTTGCTGGTAAAATATTTCGGAAAAGAAGCTGTCTACGGATAATTTGCGGATTTAATTTTAAAAAAGGCGCCCTTAGTTTTGGCGCCTTTTTCGTTAACAAACATATAACATATTGAATTTTAACAGTTATATAAAATAATGTTCTTGCCTCATGGCGCGACGTGGCCTAGGGTCAATTTATCCCGTCAGGACGACAGGAACCTAACATAACACGTGTGGTGCAAAGTGGAGCGCGTGGGGTGATGGAGGGTTCCGAGGGGTCGGAGCCCTCCTTTTTTATTTGAGGGCTGCAGCCATCAAGCGATACACAATTTGCGCGGCAGTAAAATCCCAAGCGATTTCGCCGTTTGGAGCAAGCTCTACCACGTCGATCCCCACACATTTCCGGCCTTTGAGGGCATGTTCAACCAGTTGTAGTGACTGGTAATAACTAAGGCCCCCAGGAACGGCGGTACCTGTGGCGGGCATCTGTGACGGATCCAATCCATCCACGTCATAGGAAATATACACATGCTCGGGAAAGTCTGCAGGCAGGTCGACCGCGTGGATATTGTCGGTAACAAGCTCTTCCGCATCGACGAAGAAAACTTTGTTCCGCTCTCGGCTTTCAACTTCCTGTTCACACAGTGCGCGAACGCCGAATTGCGCCAGTTGAATGCCCTCTTCGCCTAGCAAATGCATTACGGACGCGTGCGAGTGTTTTTCCCCCTGATAGGCAATCCGCAGATCTGCATGTGCATCAATCTGAATAATCCCGACTGGTTTTTTCAGCGCACGCGCAACCCCCATCACCGCACCATAGGAAAGAGAGTGTTCGCCTCCCAAAGTGACCGGAATTTTGCCATTCTGAGCGGCAAATTCGGTGCGCTGTGCTAGGCGTTCCATGATTTCGGGCAAGGGGCCACTGCAATCCACATCTGGTTCGGTAAAAATTCCTTCGGAACAGGGGACAATCCCTTGGCAAAGCCGCTCAAGTTCATTGCTCGCCTCGATGATGGCGGCGGGGCCTGACTGCGTGCCCGCACCATAGGAAACCGTGCGCTCCAACGGCATCGGAATGACGCGAAACAGTGCCGTCTCATCGCGTTCGGAGGGGCTGAGTTCGCTCTCAAGAAAAATGCTCATGTCATGATAGCCTGTTGCGAAAATTGTCGTAAGAGAACTGCTTCACCATGGTCAATTCGTCGGTTTCGGAATTCCAAAGCGCAATCGACGGTAGGGCTACACCGTTGAAGGTGTTGGTTTTAACCATGGAATAATGGGCCTGATCCAAAAACGCGACCCGATCACCAATGGCAAGCGGAGTTGTGCGGCCATAGTCGCCAATAACATCCCCCGCGAGGCAAGAGGGGCCACCCAATCGATAGATGTGTCCGCGCGGATCTTCGTTAAGCATAGCGGCTCGATAAGGCGCTTCAATCACGTCGGGCATGTGACATGTGGCTGAAATATCGGTAATCGCAAGGGCCATTCCGTTGGTAAGTAGGTCCAGAACTTCGCCGACAAGTATTCCCGCATCAAGAGCGACGGCCTCGCCTGGTTCCAGATAGATTTCAAGGCCCGTTTTCGCCTTCAGATCACGTATGAATTGGATAAGCGACGTGCGATCATAATCGCCGCGGGTGATGTGATGTCCGCCCCCAAAGTTGAGCCATTTAAGACGCGAAACATAAGGTAAAACTTGCGCTTCGATTGCCGACCATGTGCGTTCAAGAGGGGCGAACCCCTGTTCGCAAAGCGTATGAAAATGCAGTCCGTCCACGCCCTCTAAACATGCAGGCGTCAGTTGGGAAATTGGCATTCCCAAACGTGAATTTGGCGCACAGGGGTCGTATTTTGGAATTTCGCCCTCTGAGTGTTCCGGATTGATACGCAATCCAACCAAAACCTCTCGTGATAAGGCTCTAACCTGTGGCAGAAAGCGATCTTTCTGTGCCGCAGAATTGAAGATTATGTGGTCGGAAAGAGCGAGAATATCAGCGAACTCGCTCTCTTTGTAGCCCGCACAATAGGTCGCAACTTCGCCACCATATTCTTCACGGGCTAGGCGCGCCTCATAGAGGCCAGAGGCACATGTCCCATGCAGATATTGACGGACCATAGGCGCCAAGGCGAACATCGAGAAGGCCTTGAGCGCCGACAGAATATGCGCGCCGGATTGATCCGCAACTTCGGCCAAAATCGCCAAATTGCGTGCGATGGCGATCTCATCCACCACGAAACACGGGCTGGGAACGCGTGACAAATCAAAATGCGAAAAGGCTCCCGCGTCGCCAGCTTGTGTTTGCATGATTTGAGCCATGTTTAGAACTCCACAGGGCCGCTAAGTTCGTGAACTTCCCACGGCAGGCCTTGCTCGTTGAGCATGTCCATAAAGGCGTCTGGGTCCAACTGCTCTGTATTCCAAACGCCTGGCTCGCGCCAAATCCCCTTGAGAACCATAGCCGCGCCGATCATGGCTGGAACACCGGTCGTATAGGAAACCGCTTGGCTTCCAACTTCGGCGTAACACTCCTCGTGGTCGCAGATATTGTAGATATAATAGGTTTTTTCCACGCCATCTTTGAGACCCGTCGCAATATCCCCGATACAGGTTTTGCCCTTGGTCAATTCGCCCAAATCGGACGGATCTGGCAACACGGATTTAAGGAATTGTAGCGGGATAATTTCTTGGCCGTTATGGATGATAGGCTCAATGGACGTCATGCCAATGCCCTCAAGAACGCGCACGTGATTGATATAGGCATCGCCGAACGTCATCCAAAACCGCGCCCGTTCGATTTCGGGGAAGTGGGTTTTCATGCTTTCGAGTTCCTCATGATACATGAGGTACATGTTCTTCTCGCCCACTTCTGGGAAATCAAAGGTTACTTTATGGGTCATAGCGGGGCTCGTCACCCAATCGCCATTTTCCCAGTGACGCGCGTCTGCGGTGACTTCTCGGATGTTGATCTCGGGGTTGAAATTGGTGGCAAACGCTTTGCCATTGTCGCCGCCGTTGCAATCAAGGACGTCGATTTGGCGAATGGTATCCAACTTGTGTTTCTTGAGCCAAGCGGCGTAAATCGAGGTCACCCCTGGATCAAAACCAGAGCCAAGAATGCAGGTTAGACCCGCAGCCTTAAACTTGTCCTGATAGGCCCATTGCCAGTGATACTCAAATTTGGCTTCGTCCTCTGGCTCATAGTTGGCGGTATCCAGATAGTGAATTCCTGCCTCAAGACAGGCATCCATCAGCACCAAATCTTGATACGGAAGCGCAAGATTGACCAGTAATTCCGCGCCCGTTTTGCGGATCAAAGCCACAACGGCCGGAACATCCATTGCATCAACTTGGGCCGTCTTGATCGTGACGCCTGTGCGGGATTTAACCCCCGCCGCGATCTCCTCGCACTTAAAAAGGCGCCGTGAAGCCAAGGTGATCTCGGTGAAAACATCCGAATTCATTGCCATTTTATGCACAGCGGCGGACGAAACGCCGCCCGCGCCGATTACCAATGTTTTGCCCATGACGTCTCTCCTCGTCTCGTTGTTACTCATAGTAAGTATAGCCATTAATGCTGTCGCGGTAAGCCGCCAAAAGTGTTTTGCGGTCTTTGGGATTTAGGCGCTTGTGAGAAATCTCGTTGTCGATCCTTGCACGGAACGCATCGACACAATCGCGCGGGTCGTATTCGACATAGGACAGGACCTCGGCAATCGTGTCGCCTTCCTGTTCGTGCAAAAGGTCGAAACTTCCGTCGTCGCGCAGGTCGATTGTCGCCACATTGGTATCGCCAAATAGGTTGTGCAAATCGCCCAGAGTTTCCTGATAGGCCCCGACGTAAAAGACGCCAATGTAATAGGGTTTGCTTTCGTCTAGAGTATGAACGGGAAGCGAAGGCGAAATTCCGTCCGCAAGGATGAACTTGTCTATTTTTCCGTCGGAATCACACGTGATATCCGACAAAACCGCGCGTCTGTCGGGGGCAACATTGAGCATTTGTAGTGGCACCAAAGGATGAACTTGGTCGATTGCCCAAACATCAGGAAGCGATTGAAACAGTGAGAAATTACAGTGATAGATATCCGCCAACTGCTCCAAATGAGCATCGACATCCGGGGCCGTGCCCACTTCGGGCGCAAGGCTCTTGATTTTGGACATGAGGTGGAGGTAAATGCGCTCTGCGCGCGCCATTTGGCGCAGGTCAATATATCCCCGCCGAAACAAGGCCCGCAATTCGTTGCGATAAAAGCTGGAATCATTAATGCACTCTTGAAGGCGTTGTGGCTCTAAATAGCCAGAAACCGCAGCAAGGTCGGAAACAAAGTGATGATCCTCAGCCGCAGGTACGGTTGGGTTGTGAGAGTCGTAAAGTGTGGCCTCAAGGACGTTAAAAATAAGCATCGACGAGGTCGCAACAACGGCCCGACCGCTCTCGGTTACAAGAATTGGGTGCGGGATTTTCGCTTCATCCAATGCATAGGACACGGTCTCAACAATGTTCGTGCAATATTCGTCGACCGAATAGTTGATCGAGTTCTCGTTGGTTGATTTCTCGCCCGTATAGTCAACACCAAGTCCGCCACCCAAATCGAGGTGAGTCAGGGGCGCCCCTTCGCGTGTGAGTTCGACGAAATAACGGCATGCTTCGCCGGTAGCGCGGCGCACGTCATTTACGTCCGGAATTTGACTGCCCAAATGGCTGTGCTGAAATTTGAGACAGTGAATGAGGCCTGCTTCCTTGAGGCTATCAATAACGTCAACAAGTTGGTCTGTGTGCATCCCGAAGGTCGAACGATCGCCGGAACTCTCTGCCCAATTCCCAGAAATTCGGTTGGAAAGTTTCACCCGAACACCAAGTTGTGGCTCCTCGCCCAATTCTTTAACCACGGCAAGAACGGTCTGTAATTCCTTCGGGCTTTCCAAAACAATCACGGTGTTGAACCCGAGTTTACGCGACAAAATGGCAAGGCGGATGAATTCCGCGTCTTTAACACCGTTGCAAACAATAAGCGCGTCGTGCGCCAGAGGTTGGGCGAGGGCGATCACCAATTCAGGCTTGGAGCCCGCTTCAAGGCCATGGGAGTATGGCTTGCCGAATTCAACAATCCGGCTGATAACCTGTGCTTGCTGGTTCACTTTGACGGGGAAAACCGCACGATATTCGTTTTTATATCCAGCACGTTTGATCGCGGAGGCAAAACTTTCGTTGAGTGCGCGGATACTGCTTTCCAGAAACGAGCTTACACGCAACAAAAGGGGTGCATGAACGCCGCGTTCTTCGAGGTCCTGCAAAATCACAGGTAAACTCACCATAGGCGCGTCTGGCTTGAGGGGGTTGCGAAGCCCAAGATCGCCATTGGGAAGCACGCCAACTAGGTCCTTACCCCAGCGTTCGATCGCATAAACAGAATTTGCGGCAGTGTTGTCATGGGTCAAGGCAGTGTCCAATTCCGTCAGAGTTCCAGTTTCTTCGCTCAATATAACCTTAATTTCGTATTGCAATCGGAAAACTTCGCAAACCTTAAAAAGGCACTCCAGCCATCTCGCAGATGATAGTCCATTCAGCCTCTGTTACGGGTTGAACCGAGAGACGCGTATTCTTGACCAAAGCCATGTTTTCAAGGCGCGGGTCCGCTTTGCACAGGGCGAGGGTAACAGGTTTTACTACAGGTCTCACGGCGCGAATATCCACACATTCCCAGCGCGGATCGTCGGTTGTGCTGTCTGGATGCGCGAGGGCACAGACCTCAACGATACCAACAACGGCCTTTTCCTTGAGGGAGTGATAAAAGAAACCCAAGTCGCCAATTTCCATCAGCCGCATATTGTTGCGCGCCTGATAATTGCGCACCCCGTTCCATTCCTCGCCCACATCGCCTTTGGCGACCTGATCGTCCCAACTCCAAGCATTAGGCTCTGATTTGAACAGCCAATACGCCATTAGCCAATGACCCGATTCCAAAGTTGCAGGTCAACAGATTGAAACAGGCCTGCCTTGGCATAGGGGTCTTGGTCGGCCCATGCTTGAGCGTCTGCGATGGTTTCAACATTCAGGATAACAAGCGAGCCGCACATGTCGCCATTTTCGTCCAGAAATGGACCTGCTTGGGCGACACCGGTGGACTTAAGATAGGCCACGTGCGCGTCTCTGTTGGCTTTGCGTACGTCGAGGGAGCCAAGTTTATCCTTGGCGATTAGGGCTACGAACATGTTATTCCTCCTTTAAAGGGCGCGCGATGAGGGCTTCCATCGCTTGGGAAACTGTTAGACGTTGAGCCAAAATTGCGGCCACTGCATTTGTGATGGGCATATCGATACCATGTTTTTTGGCCAGATTAGAGACAGCTTCGGCGGTTTTTGCGCCCTCAACCGTCAAACCAGAATCAAATTCCGTTTTTGCCCCCAAGGCAAACCCAAAACTAAAATTCCGACTTCTTGCGGATGTGCAGGTAAGCGCCAAATCCCCGAAGCCGGAAAGGCCTGCAAGGGTTTTCGGCTTGGCACCAAGGGCAATCGCGAGGCGCTGAATTTCGGCATACCCCCGAGTCATAACGGCAGCGCGGGCGCTTTCTCCGAAACCGGCTCCAATGGCCGCGCCACTCGCGATTGCAATGACGTTTTTAAGGGCTCCACCGAGTTCAGCGCCAACTGTATCGGTTGTCCAATAGAGCCGCAGGGCGGGTGTCGAAAGCATTTCCTGTAGCGGTTCCAAACAGTTTTTGGGGCCAGCCAATGTGAGGGCGGTCGGGAGGCCCGCGGCGATATCTACTGCAAAACTCGGCCCCGTCAAAATACAGGCCTGAGCCGATGGGATTGTTGACGCAATGGTTTGCACCGGACCTAAACCCGTTGCGAGGTCTACGCCCTTACAGCATGCAACCAGCGTTTTTACATCCAACAATGTCGCATGCGAATGAAGGAAGGCGGCGAGTTTTTGGGTTGGGATGACGAGAAGAATGGTTTCCGCTTGGCATGCCGCCTCTAGGTCGGATGACACGGTCAAGGTTTTGGGAAAACGGGCCTTCGGAAGGCGCGCGGCGTTCATCCGTGTCGTTTGCATTGTCTTCACTGCGACTTCATCACGCGCCCACAGCGTAACGTCGGTGCGCGCATTCGACAATGTAATCGCTAACGCCGTGCCAAAGGCGCCAGCCCCCAAAACAGAAATACTCACGCTTTGGCCCCTTTTTTACCAGACCCAAGCATTGAACCACTTTTGGTGTCGAGTGGCCATCGAGGGCGAGCGGCTAGTGTCATATCATCCTCGTGACCTGCCCGAAATCTCTCAAGCCCGGTCCAAGCGATCATCGCGGCGTTATCCGTGCATAGGGCAAGCGGAGGCGCGATGAATCGCGCACCGTTTTCCGCAGAAACAGTCTCCAATGCGGCTCGAATTTCCATATTGGCCGAAACGCCTCCCGCAACAGCAAAGGCGGGCACGCTTGGGTTTTCAGACAGGTAAACTGTAAGGGCACGGCGTGTTTTCTCTATCAACACCGCCGTGACCGCCTGTTGAAAACCCGCGCTCAGGTCGGCTTGATCTTTCTTGGTAAGCCCGCCTTTGTCGGCAACCACGGAATCGCGGGCGCGGAGAACCGCTGTTTTCAACCCAGAGAACGACATGTCGCATCCCGGTCGATCAAGAAGCGGGCGCGGAAAACGAAAACGCGCCGGATCACCGGAAAGCGCACATTTCTCGATGTTCGGACCACCGGGTTGCGGTAGCGCCAAAATCCGCGCGATTTTGTCAAAGGCTTCACCGGGGGCGTCGTCGATGGTGCCCCCTAGGCGGGTAAATTCGTTTTCGCTGCGAACGATCAAAAATTGGCAATGCCCTCCCGAGACCAGCAGCATGAGATAAGGGAAATCGAGGGAATCCGTCAGGCGGGGGGTCAAGGCGTGCCCCGCAAGATGGTTGACACCAATCAGCGGCAAGCCCGCTGCTACTGCGATTCCTTTGGCGCACATGACGCCCGAAATGACACCGCCAATGAGACCGGGGCCGGATGTTACGGCAATTGCGTCAAGGTCAGAAAAGCTGAGACCTGCAAGGCTCATGACATCTTGGACGCAGTAATCGAGCTTTTCTACATGCGCACGTGCGGCGATCTCGGGGACCACACCACCAAAATCCTTGTGAAGGTCGGCCTGTCCGACCACTACTTGCGACAAAATCTGTGGGGCGCTGCCAACTTCGTGGCGTACAATTGCCGCGGCGGTATCATCGCAGCTGCTTTCGATTCCCAGCACTGTGAGTTGCTTTGGCATTGGCGCTCCTTTCTATTCGCAGGTAACATTCCCGCTCAATCTAAACAATCCAGTAGTTCGTCAATGATTTCAAAACATCCAGCCCTATTACTTACACGTCCCATCCAAGCGGCCCAAGACTTTGCTAACAGGCTCAATCTTGGTCCTGAAGAGGACGTGACTTATTCACCTCTTATTGAGATCGAATATTTGCAGTATGATGTGGGATTTGAAGCTGCGATTTTTTCATCCCGCAACGGGGTTCTTGGAGCAGGCACGGGCGCGGGAAGGCCTGCATATTGTGTTGGCGACATCACGGCAGAATTCGCGAGAAAGGCTGGTTTCAACGTGAGAGAGGTTGGAGAGACGGCCTCTGTTCTTGTGCAGAAAATTGTCTCTAACCCGCCAGAAATGGAGCTTATCCATTTGCATGGCGCGTTTACACAGGGCGATGTCGCCAGCCAACTGAAAACCGCTGGGATTAGGTGCGTAGAGCTAGTTGTGTACCTGCAAAATGCATTGCCGTTGACGCAACGGGCACAATTCCTTTTGAAGGGGGAAAAAACCGTGGTGGCTCCTCTGTTTTCGCCACGAACGGCTGCATTGTTTTCTGAGCAAATTCAAAACCTCAATCTTCCGCTCGCGCGCGCTCATGAAATAAAGGTCGTTGCGCTGAGTCAAAATGTAGCCAGCCGACTTCCAACACCTTTTCGCAAAAATATTGTTGTACCTCGGCTACCAACCGGAGATATGATGCTTCAAATTGTAGCGCGATTTTTCAACGATTGAACCTTGCATTGCACGCGCGCAAACCTAACTTGATTGTGATATGCGTCACGGATGGCTATTGTTAATGTGATGCTAGAAAGGGACTTTTCGTGACCAATAAGACTTCTCCCGAAAACGCACAAATTGAAGAAACGAACGCGGAATCTGAACCTGTTGTCGAAACTGTCGATAGTGAAGTTGTCGAAGTTGAAGCGCGGGATGAGGCTGTCATTCCAGATATCGCGCCAGATGCAGACGTTGCTTCGGAAAAGCCGGATGCCGACGGGAATATCGAGCCAGTCGCCAAAAAAAGGGCAGGCATTCCCGCGCTCCTTGGTGGCGCGGTTGCTGCAATTCTTGGGTTTGGTGTGGCGCAAGTCGTGCCCGAAGGGTGGCCTGTTGCGGGCAAAGACACGAGTGAAATGGACGCCAAGATCGCATCCCAATCAACCGAAATAGTTGAACTCAAACGAATGATTGAGACGCAAACCGATGCGTTGGGCGGCAAAGTCGATGAAGTGAAATACACTTCAGAACTGACGGCACTTAGCCAAGAAAATAAGCAGGATGTTGTAGGTGTAAATGCTGAACTTGATGCTTTGAGTGCGAGTGTCGAACAGCTTTCAGTAAGATTAACCGATCTTGAAAAACGCCCGATTTCTAGCAATGATGCCTCTGATGCTGCGGTCGCTGCTTACGAGCGGGAATTGACAGCTATGCGTGAAACACTGGCGGCGCAAAAAACCCAAATTGAAACCGTGGCCAAAGAGGCGGAAGCCAAGATATCTAAGGCCACAAGCCAAGCCGAAGAGCTTCAGGCTGGGGCAACTGCGATCGCTAATGCGGCTCTATTAAGGGCTGGAATGTCCAATATTAATTCGGCGATTGAAGGCGGTAACTCTTTTGACGCCGCTTTGACTGATATTACAAAAGCAACCGGAAAAGAAGCATCCGCTCAATTGCAAGCCGCTTCGATTTCTGGCGTGGCGACCGTGGCGGACCTGCGCAGAGCGTTCCCATCTGCGGCACGCGCCGCTATTGCTGCAGTTGCGTATGAAACGACGGACGAAAGTGCGATTGACCGATTAGGCGCCTTTTTGCGCAGTCAAACTGGAGCGAGATCATTGGAACCGCGTGCTGGCGATGATCCCGATGCCATCCTTTCTAGGGCCGAGGCTGCAGTTGGAGATGCAAACCTCCAAGAGGCGCTTTCAGAAATTTCGTCCCTTCCTCCAGCGAGCCAACAAGCAATGGCGGATTGGATGAAGTCCGCAACTTACAGATTAGAGACACAAGCCGCCATCCAAACCTTCGTTTCCTCAATTTCAGAGAATTAAGAGAGCCCTCATGATTTGGTCACTAGTAAAAATTCTATCTTTTGTGGTTCTTATTGCTGCGCTCGCGCTGGGCGCTGGAATATTAGCTGAGTCGAACGAGGGAATTCGGATTGCGGTCGCAAACACTGAATTTACGTTGCAGCCATTGCAGGCGGCAATCGTTTCGGTTGCTTTCCTTGTTTTGGTGTGGCTCTTGATCAAAATCGTAGGACTTGTTGTGGCCGTCATACGTTTCCTGAGTGGCGACGAAACCGCGATTTCGCGGTACTTTGATCGCAACCGTGAGCGCAAGGGATATGAGGCATTGGCGCAGGGAATGATGGCGCTTTCGTCGGGTGAAAGTCGCGTTGCGATGGCGAAGGCCGCGCGTGCTGACAAGTATCTAAACCGGCCCGAATTGACGAATTTATTGACTGCGCAGGCTGCTGAAATCTCCGGAGACACGCAAAAAGCTGAGGAAGTTTACAGGCGGTTACTTACCGATGAGCGCACGCGTTTCGTTGGCGTGCGTGGGATAATGAAACAGAAACTCGCACAAGGCGATACAGTGACAGCGCTGGCCCTTGCGGAAAAGGCTTTTGCCTTAAAACCACGACACACTGAAACCCAGAACACGTTGTTGCAACTTCAGACCGAAAAACATGACTGGCAAGGCGCGCGCCGCACCCTTAAATCTCAGGTCAAGACAGGGGCGATTCCAAGGGATGTTTATAAGCGACGCGACGCTGTATTGGCGTTGTCCGAAGTCAGTATCCTTTTGGATGAAACGTCAACGATCGAGGCACGTGAAGCCGCGATTGCCACACAAAAACAATCTCCCGACTTAATCCCGGCGTCCGTTTTGGCCGCGGATGTCTATATAGAGCAGGGCAAACCAAAGCTTGCTGCGCGGTTGTTGAAAAAAGCGTGGGCAGCCCAACCCCATCCCGATTTGGCGGCAGCCTTTGCTCGAATTGATCCAAACGAAGATGCAAAAGCGCGGTTGAAGCGATTTGAGGCCCTCACCAATCAGCGCACAGGCCACCCCGAGACGATAATGCTTTTGGCGGAGCTTCTTATTTCTGCGGAAGACTTTCCCACGGCGCGGAGAAAAATGGGGACATTGGCAGAAACGTCACCGTCCTCCCGTAGTTTGGCATTGATGGCGGCGATTGAACGGGGTGAAGGCGCGGACGATGCGACTGTTCGGGGATGGCTTGCAAAAGCGGTCACCGCCCCCCGAAGCGAGGCATGGGTTTGCGATAACTGTGGGCAAGTGCATGGTGTTTGGGTGCCCGTTTGTACAAAATGTAATAGCATTGACACGTTGAGTTGGAAAACGCCATCAGAACCCGAAAGTGAATCAACAAATTCTGCTTCAATGCTGGCGCTCATTACCGAGAGTATTCGTAACGACGACTTGGATGATGAGGAAGACGTTCAGGATGCTGAAATAGTCCCAGATGAACCAAAGACCTCTGATTAGAGACTGTTTAGCGATTGCACCGCAGCGCGAGCGATCACATATTCTTCGTCCGTTGGGATCGTCAATACTTGAACGGGCCCTGTACCGGTCTGCGAAGCATTCCGGGCGTTTCTAATGGGGTCTACGAAGAGGCCGAGATAGCCAAGACCGCTGGTTATACGTTGCCGAAGAACGGCGGAATTTTCTCCAACACCTCCGCAAAAAACAAACGCGTCAAGACCCTCAAGAACTGCTGTTAATGCCCCAATTTCCCGTCGGGCTCGGAACACATAATAGTCCAACGCTTCCTTGGCTGCCGGAGCATCAGACGCTAATAACTCTCGCATGTCGCCGGAAATTCCGGACAGACCTTTCATGCCACTTTGATGGTACAAAAGATGCGTAACCTCCTGTGTCGTCATCCCTTTTTGCTCAATGAGGTGGAGTATTACTCCGGGATCAATTTGTCCGCAGCGGGTTCCCATCGGTAGGCCATCAAGAGCCGAGAAGCCCATCGAAGACGCGCGGCTTTTTCCGTTTTTGATCGCACACATAGACGCACCGTTCCCTAGGTGAGCGATAATGATCCGCTTGTCTTTGAGATCCGGATAGCGACGCATAAGCTCTTCGGTTACAAATTCATAGCTCAACCCGTGAAATCCGTAGCGTCGAATACCTTGGTCATAGAACTCTCGGGGGAGCGCGAAAGTGTCATTCACCCAAGGGTGCTCACGGTGAAAGGCGGTGTCAAAGCAACCGATTTGAATCGCAGATGGAAAGGCGATTTGCGCGATGCGTACACCCGCGAGATTGAATGGTTGATGAAGTGGCGCAAGGGGCGTCAGTTCGCCCAGTGCTTCCATCGTTTCGGGTGTGAGGATTTCGGGAGCGCTAAATCGCGTACCACCATGTACGATCCGATGGCCGACAGCGACAATATCCAGTTTCGCGAAATCGCTGGACAGCCCCGACAGAACTGCGTCCAAGGCACTTTGAGGTGTGTCCGCCTGGACGGGAGTATCGGTTCTTTTGCCACCTCGATTGAGGATAAGTTCAGCGGCACCTGCTATATTGTCGACCATGCCGGACAAAATGAGTTTCGGCTCTTTTAAGGCTTGATAGAGACTGAACTTCAGTGTGGATGATCCAGCATTGAGCGTAAGAACCGCCCTCATTTGAACTGAGAAGCTCTATAAAGGGACGCGAGCGCCGAGGAGGCGATACGGCTGCGGATTCCGTCAGCGCGGCTGGTTAAAATTATGGGGACGCGTGCGCCCAAAACCAGTCCTGCTGATTCCGCACCCGCAAGATACGTAAGCTGCTTGGCGATCATATTTCCGGATTCTAGGTCTGGTGCGACAAGAATATCTGCGTGGCCGGCGACATCGGAAATGATCCCTTTCGCCTTGGCAGCCTGAAGTGAAATAGCGTTGTCAAATGCCAGAGGGCCATCGACGATGCCACCTATTATCTGGCCACGCTCCGCCATTTTACAAAGCGCTGCAGCTTCAATTGTTGAGGGTATACGTGGATTAACCGTTTCGACGGCTGACAAAATGGCAACTTTTGGTACCGATATTCCAAGCGCAATCCCAAGGTCTATCGCATTTTGAACAATGTCGGCCTTGGTCAATAAGTCGGGCGCGATATTGATTGCAGCGTCGGTGATAAGGAGCGGCTTTGGATAAGCTGGCACGTCCATAAAGAACACATGGGTCATACGGCGCTCTGTTCGCAAACCCTCCGTTTTGTCCAATACGGCGGTCATTATTTCGTCAGTGTGTAGCGCACCCTTCATCAAGGCCTGAGCATTCGCCTCGCGTACAAGGCGAACCGCACGCTCGGCCGAGTCGTGACTATGCTCGGAGTCAACGATTCTAACCCCGTCCAACGAAAGACCTTCTTGATCGGCCACGCTCCGAATTCGTTTCTCTGGGCCAACTAGAATGGGCACAATTAGCTTAAGATCCCACGCTTTAAGGGCTCCAGCTAAGGACAGCGCATCACAAGGATGGATCACGGCGGTGACAACGGGATCAAAGGATTTTGCTTTTTCCAGCAAATGGTCAAGATCGGCGCCAGCCCGCTGTAAGGGGAATTCCTGAATGTTCATACTTAGCCCTCAATTGCCCATGTTTGAGCGTAACAATACGTGTCTTACGCTGGGTTTTCGTGCGTTTCTTGTCACGAAAATCAAATCCCACCCATACAATATTTGGGAACAGTATAGCCGGTAGCTTAGATCGCAAGGCAAGAAATTGTCCAGTTGAGCAACAGAATTGAACCGTGTTCTTGCGAGGGTTGAATTCAGTGTGTGTCTTTTCTGAACCTCTGATAGAACAAGCGTACGAGAATATGAGTTTTAAAGTTAGGAATTGACGTGAAGATTTGTGTAGCTGGGATTGGGTATGTGGGCTTGTCAAATGCGGTCTTATTGGCACAAAATAACGACGTGATCGCTGTGGATTTGGACATATCACGTGTGGAGGCGGTGAATGCGCGCCGAAGCCCAGTTGCAGACGCGGAACTTCAGGAATTTTTGAGCAATAAGCAACTTTCACTGTTGGCAACAGACGATCGGAATCGCGCCTATAGTGATGCCGACTATGTCATTGTTGCGACGCCAACCAATTACGATCCCTCGACAAATTTCTTTGATACATCCACAGTTGAGGCGGTTATCAAGGAAGTCATTTCCGTGAACACCACGGCAACCATTGTTGTAAAATCAACGATACCAGTGGGTTTTACAAAGAGAATTTCAGCGGAGTTAGAGACTACTCAAGTTGTTTTTAGCCCCGAATTCCTACGGGAAGGGAGTGCACTTTATGATAACCTATATCCTAGCCGAATTGTTGTCGGTGAAAAGAGCGAGCGGGCGAAGATATTCGCTGATCTGCTGAAGGAAGGCGCTATAAAAGAGGACATCGAGACCCTTTTTACTGGCGCATCCGAAGCAGAAGCGATCAAACTTTTTGCTAATACGTTCTTGGCGATGCGCGTTGCCTATTTTAACGAATTGGACAGTTACGCCTTGGCTTCGGGAATGGATGCACGTCAGATTATTGAAGGTGTTGGCTTGGATCCACGCATTGGAAGCCATTACAACAACCCGTCGTTTGGATATGGCGGGTATTGCCTACCCAAAGACAGCAAGCAATTGTTGGCAAACTATTCGGAGGTTCCACAAAACTTGATCCGTGCCATTGTGGATGCGAACCGCACCCGCAAAGATTTTGTCGCCGATCAAATCATCGCACGTGGCCCTAAAGTTGTCGGTATATATCGCCTTGTTATGAAAACAGGCTCAGACAATTTTCGCCAAAGTTCGATTCAAGGGATCATGAAGCGGATTAAGGCCAAGGGTATTGACGTAATTGTCTATGAACCCGCTTTGCGTGAAAAAGAATTTTTCCATTCCAAGGTTTTCTCGGACTTTGAGGAATTCAAAAGATGTTCCGATGTGATCGTGGCAAACCGAACATCCAGCGAGCTTCTTAGTGTCGCTGACAAAGTGTTTACGCGTGATCTTTTTGGCTCTGATTAGGCTCTATTCCGTGGGATACGGCTAGTATTCGACAATCCAAGGCGGGGTTCGACCCTGAATCACGTGGTTATAGTGCTTAATGGCATCTTCAATACCGTCGTAGTAAAAAAGGCGGCCTTTCTCTAGAACCGCACCGGCCGAACACAATTTCCTTATCATCGGCAGGGAGTGAGACACAACAATTGCGCCACTCGTCTTCATGCGTTCTTGAAAAAGCGCGGAACTTTTTGTTTGAAACGCAGCGTCGCCAACAGATGTAACCTCATCCACGAGGTAGGTATCAAATTTGATTCCCATCGATACGCCAAATGCCAAACGCGATCGCATTCCCGAGGAATAGGTTCGAAACGGTAGGTCGAAGTGCACGCCCAATTCGGCGAAATCTTTAACAAATTCGGTCAATTTTTCCGTATCCACACCGTAAATACGCGCAACGAACCGTGCATTTTGAGACCCTGTGAGTTCCGGATGAAAGCTTCCTGCAAAACCAACCGGATAGGAAATTGACCCTGTTGAACTTATCGAACCAGAGGTTGGCCGTTGCGTGCCGGAAATCATTTGCAGCATCGTGGATTTGCCTGCTCCATTTCGCCCCAAAAGCCCAATCGAAACACCAGACGGGAAGACCGCATTAATGTTCTTCGCAACAACTTTGGACTTCCCATTCAGAAAGAAAGTCTTGCTGAGATTTGAAAGCTGAATCATCGAATTACCGGCGATCTCGGATGGAATATAGGACCAGCGTTAGAATTGCCCAGATCATGAATAAAAACAGGGCTGCTAGACCTAACAGTAGCTCGCGTTTTGGATGAAGGGCTGTTTCTGCCAAGGTTGGTTTCACATAGGCAGCCAAATACCGGCTCTGACGACTGGCCTCGGCCAAAGCAAAATCATAGGCCTGCAGGGCGGCAAGATAGGATTTCTCGGCAAACTCACGATCAACAATCAGGCTTTCAAATTCGCCGATCATTGTGGAAAAATCTTCGCCACCTTGGCCGGTTGGATTGGACCCAAACTTCCGCCGTTCATCATTGATCCGCGCATGAATAACGTCGATTTTTCGCTGGGCGAGGGTGATCCGAGGGTCGGTTTTCGACGCAATGTCACTGAGCAAATCAAGTTCGATCAGAGCGTCCGAAAGCCGTTGTTGAAGGGCATTCATTAGGCCCGTTTGCACCACGATTTCTGTTTCCGGGTCGGCGATTTGATGTTGCAGCCTAAATTGAGTCATATTCTCCCGCGCGATTTTCAGGCGCGCGACGGATTTGTCCAGCTCTTCGCGGGCGTAACGCGTTGTGTCTTCTCTGGCAATCGCGCTAAGCGCGTTAATCATTCGCGAGTTTTCCTCAAAAATTGCTTGTGCGATATTTTGGGCGTCTTGCGGAGTGAAGGCCCGAACTTGGAGTTCAATAAGTTGTGTGCCGGTATCGTAGTTTACGCGGATCATGCGTTGCCAATACTTAACCAGATCTTCTATTGAACCTTCCGGATCAAACGAGAAAATTGGATCGGTTTCGGGAATAGAGAACAGCTTTCGTAGGTCGAGTTGTGCGTCGATGGTTTGGACCATGATTTGGCTCTGGATGAATTCATAGAGAATATCCGCGTCGCTGGAGCCCGATCCGGAAAGGCTACCCAAGCCACCCAATATATCCAGTGGCGATTGCGCTTCTTCTGTTCGAACGGAAAATCCGACGGTGGATACGAATTGATCTTCAGCACGTTGATAAAGATAACCGGCCCAGAGGCCCACTGGCACAACAACAATAAGGACAAAAAGGACAGCGATAAGCCCATGCCGCCGCTCTAATTTGGCTCTGTTAGCTGGTGGTGCAATGGTAACCACGGTTGGCTTTGGTGTTGCCGCCGCTGGTTTGGGAGCGGCAGGATTTACCTTCTGTGTCGACACTGGATTCCCCATTTGATCATTTGCCTATTGCTATACAGCGGCTACAGCACAACCCGAACGTTGCGATGTGAGATGATGCGGAAGTTATCAGTTACTTGATCTCGAAAGTTGCGCCACTTTTTTGGGACGACCTCTCGCATAAAGTTCAAGATTGGGTTGGCGAAGTGTTTTTGCGTTGGATAGTGCCGATTATGGGTGACGTGGCTGTGCATGACGGCCCAGAGCCTCTCAATGGGATTGAGATGAGGGCAATAGGGCGGTAGTTGGATCAGGTGAATGCGACAGTTTTTGCGCGACAGGAACGCTCTGACATTGGGGCCTTTGTGGTATGGGGCATTGTCCCAAATGACGTGAATGATACGTTTGTCAGGGTTTCTGGCCTCAATTTTGGCGAGAAGCTAAACGGAGCTGACCCCATCGACGGTGGTTGGTTCAACGAAGGGCGCGTCAAAGGTTTCCAGGTTCAGAGCGCCGTGAATGTTCACGCGCCCAGATGTCGTTTGGATGGCGGGATTTGACCCTTTGCGAGCCCAACCATGGCTGGGTTTGCTTTGATATTCCGGATGAACTGCATCCGAGAAGTCGACGGCCTCGTCGGCAGGCAAGTTATTCAGTAGGTTCGTATGAAATGCGATGAATGCGGCCTGCTTTTCAACGTCAGCCACACGGGGCAGCGCCTTTGGTTTGCGATACTCGAACCCCAGACGGGCCAGAAGCTTGATGCAGCCAGAATGAGATAGTGGATGTTGAATTTTGCACCCATATAGGCTCTGATCTGCGCCGTTGAACGGCAGAACCGTTCCTCAAGCCATTCGCTCAAATCCGCCTCATGAGCAATCGTCATCCGTGACTGCCCGCCTTTCCACCCATCGTAGGCGACGGCCTCCCAGTCCTCAGCCAAATATTGCTTGTGCCAGCTGCGCACCGTGTCGTCGTCCAGAAACAGAACCTTTGCGATTTGGGCACATGACATCCCATCATTCAGCAGCGAAAGCGCATTCGCCCGCCGCGCAACCCCGTAATCCTCACGCTGGCGCTTCACGCAGGATAAAAGCTCAAGGCGGTCTGCAGTGGTAAGAAAATTAGGGCGGATCATAAAGACACCTGAAACTCATTCGCTCAGTCCACCAATGCAAAAGTCGGGTGTTCAAAAACCCCGAGTATAGCCATGCGAATACTCAGGAAATAACAAGAGTGGCGATGGGAAGTATCACCTTTCTCACCCTATCAGGCGTTACGGTTTTTGATGCTAACGACGCTTATACCCACACGTTTTTAATTAGCGGAGACAGCAGTGACGAAACGATTATTGTGTGAGCGATGCTTGAAGTGCGACTCTTGTTAGGCCTTAGGGTAGGGCGCTCATCGCATTTCCTCCAACATCTTTTCACGGAAGACTTCAGCTGGTGTCTTCCAGCCGAGACATTTGCGGGGTGTGCTGTTCAGGCGGTCACTGATTTCTTTGATGTCGTGATCCGTCATTCTTCTAATGTCTCTATTTGCGGGGCAACCAACGTCTCGCCCTTCGATTGGTGTTCTTCACCGTGCCTTTCTGCCACGGTGAAGAGGGGTCACAGAACCAGGTCTGCGGGCCAATCTCAGCTTGCAGATGTGGCCAGGAAACAAGCTCAGTGCCGCGATCAAAAGTAATAGATCTGCGCCCGACATGGGGCAAATCTTTGATTGCCTTCATGATTTTCCCCATGACCGGCTTAGTGCGCCTATTTGGGTTCTTTAAGATCAGTGTGAAGCGGCTCACGCGTTCAACTAGAGTTGTGACATTTGTCTGTCCAAGCGTTTGTTTGAACAACATTAAATCTGCCTCCCAGTGGCCAAACTGACGCCGGTGAGCAACATCATCCGGCCTGAACAAGATACTGACATCGCGATGGAACTTAGGTGGCTGGCGTTTGCGCGCACGGCGTGGTTTTCGCGACATGCGATGCGTCGGCAGATACCACCACAATTCTTGGTTCATGCCGTCTTTGGAATAGATGTAGCGGTAAATCGTTTCCTGACAGACCCTTAGCGGCGCTTTCTCGAGGATCATCCGATTGCCAATTTGCTCGGGTGTCCAACCGTTCTTAAGCTGTCTAATTACGCTGTCGCACAAGCTCGGATGTTTAATTAGCTTGCGCTGCCTTGCGCGCCTATCTGCCGTCTTCGTATGAGCCGCTTCACCATAGTATCCAGCGTATTTGGGCAAGCTTTCATCTGAGAAGTGATTGCGTCTCAATTCTCTGTAAATTGTTGATCGACAACGCTTCAGCACACGCGCCATCTCATCAACAGGGACTTTTGTGTGCTTCCAGCGTTCAATTCTGCGGCGTTCTGTGATACTAAGCTGTGTATAAGTCGTTCCCATGCCGATTCCTCCGGTCAGATAACATACTGTTTTCTAACAAGAGTCGCAGTTGGAAGTAGCGCGCGCCTGGGTCACAAGGTGGTGACTTCATACACGGCGGTGAAGCCGATGACGTTCTTGAGGGAGGAGCAGGGGCGGATACGTTGGATGGCGGAGGCGGCCAAGGCGTCCTGAGCTATTTCACATCCTCAACCAGTGTGAATATCGATCTTGAAACGGGCGTTGCGAGTGGTGGTGATGCTGACGGAGATGTGATCATTGGTGACACCTTTGTGTTTGCCACGGGTACAGGCTCTGATATCATTTCCGACGTCTCTATCAATGTCGACATTGTCGCAATTAGTGCGGGCGCGTCCCAACCCAGATTTCGCTCCCAGAGATTACCTGCGTTTGAACAAAGATATTGGCCCTGAACATAGACAGGCCCTGCGGCATTATCTGGAGCGCGGCAAAAACGAAGGACGTGCGACTGCTGTGCGCCCGGGTGCGTCCTCGCGAGATGGGAAGAGAACTGCAGTTGTCAGACCCTTGATCGAGGGCCAAAAGGCCAAGTTTGCCATCGTCATCCACGTGTTTTATCATGACTTGTGGTCAGACTTTAAGGCGCGTCTGTTGGATCTAGATATCGAATTTGACCTGTTTGTGACAGCGACCTTTGATCCGAGTGAAACGGATGAAATGTTCGCCAATATTCGCGCGACTTTCCCGTCTGCGCGTTGTTTTGAGTTGCATAACCACGGTCGCGATATCTTCCCTTTTGTCTATCTCGCGAATTCGAGTGTTCTGGACGGTTATTCCGCGATTTGTAAGTTTCATACCAAGAAATCCCCGCATCGAACCGATGGCGAAAAATGGCGAGATCACTTGATTTCGGGTCTTCTAGATGGGCAAAATACGTCCCTTATCACTGATGCATTCCTGGCAGATGAGACCGCAGGCTTCCTTGTTGCAGACGGTCAACATTTTACCGAAACTCGCTGGTGGGGGTCTAATTTCGAGCGGACAAAAGCGATGTTGGCGCGGGTCGAAGTTCCTATCACAGAGAAGGGGATTTCATTCCCAGCGGGGTCCATTTATTGGTTGAAGCCCGAAATCTTGTCTATGATAAAGGGGATGCGTCTGACAGAGGACGATTTCGAATATGAGTTGGGTCAGGTCGACGGAACACTCGCCCATGCGTTTGAACGCGGTGTCGGGTTCTTGGCTACAAATGGGGGGCAGACCACGCGTCAAACCTCCGAAATCATGTCGAGACCTGTTGCTGACCCATTGCCATTGCCTGAATTTACCTCCTGTTTTTATCTGCCGCAGTTCCATCCAACTGAAATGAATGACAAATGGTGGGGCAAAGGGTTTACCGAATGGACGTCGACCGTCGCTGCGAAACCCCAGTACAAAACCCACCAACAACCCGTTTTACCCGCCGATTTAGGGTTCTATGATTTGCGATTGCCGTCGGTCATGGGGCAGCAGGCCGAGTTGGCCAAGGATGCCGGGATCGACGCGTTTTGTGTCTATCACTACTGGTTTGATCGGACGCGTATCTTAGAAACGCCGATGAATAACCTCCTTAACACCCCAGAAATTGACTTCCCATTCTATCTTTGTTGGGCCAACGAAAGCTGGCGGCGCAATTGGGATGGCCTCTCGGGCGAAATCCTTCTGGATCAATCCTATGGCGAAGGTTTTGAAGAGCGTTTGGTCGAGGACAGCCTCCCATATATGCGGGACGCTCGCTATCAACGGCCAAATGGTCGCGACCCAAGATTCGTGATTTATCGCCCCGAAGACATGCCGAACCCCGCTCAAAATGTGTGTCTAATGCGGCAAGCTTGGCGCGATTCTGGAATTGGTGAAGTGGAGTTGGGCGCGGTACGGTTCCATATTTCGGCAGATCAATCTGTCGCCGAAGACGTTTTTGATTTTTGGATTGAAATGCCTCCGCACGGAATGGTCGTTGAAAAAGATTTGATCGAAATTGATAGCCTTGATTCCGAGTATTCAGGCTCTTTTTCAGGTCTTATCTATAGCTATAACGGTGTGATTGAAAACAGCGCGAAGAAATCCTACGTGCGTGGCCTCCCTGCCAATACAATTGCCGGGGTTATGCCAAGCTGGGACAATACAGCGCGTCGTGGGGCTGCCGCGCATATGGCCTATGGGGCCAACCCGCAATCATTTGATCGTTGGTTGAAGTCGATACGCGCCCATCGCCTTGAAGGGTCCTATCGGAACGAGTTGTTTATTAACGCATGGAACGAATGGGCCGAAAACGCCACATTAGAGCCTAGTAAGCATTATGGATCGGCATATTTGGAAACGGCGAAACGCAATATAAAACCGCGTAGCCTCGGCTAAAAACACCTGCCCAAATCAGATTGCTTTATGGCGTCTGAGGGATATTTTGCGACCGGTTGCCGAGCGATAAAGAAACTCGATTAACACAGAGGCCACGATCATCACGCCCACGACCACAAGGTGGCTACGTGTTGCTGGGTTTTCGGCGACTTTCCAGCATAGCGCGCCCAAGGCTCCCGCGGTGGTGAAGGCCGCAAGGCCAGATATCCACGCCCGAGCGCCCGTTTCTTTGGCCAATCGGACACTCGCGACATTCACGAAGAAAAACAGGAGCAAAAAACCGGCGCTGCCCGCTGTTGCAATGGCTTGCAGGGGAATGAAATTGGCAACGATTAGTGCCAGAGCCGCGCAAATGATGGCCCCCTCGGAATGTTCGTTTCTGATTGTTCGTTCGATTTCCTTGGGCAACTGCCCCGTCTTGGCAATGACATAGGCCAAGCGACCTGTACTAAAAAACGTTGCATTGATCGCCGAGCTTGTGGCCATTAAGGCGGCCACGACGATAGCAATATATCCGGTCTTGCCCAGAACCTCGCGGCCCGCAGCGGAGAGTGCCGTGTCCCTATTGGCGCCGACCTGCTCAAGACTCATATGCCCCAAAACAACGCTCACAATCAGGACATAGAGGACAATGACAATGAGCACTCCGCCGATGTAGGCAATCGGTAGAGAGCGGCGCGGGTCGGCCACATCTTTGGAAGCATTGGCGATCAGCTCAAACCCCTCAAAATTCAGGAAAATCAGCATACTGCCTGCAATGAGAGCGACGGGCGTCACGGCGCCGACGGGGTCCAATCGTGTCCAGTCCATCGGTGTGAGGAAGCCGGCAATGATGAAACCGACCAACAGGACCATTTTGATGATATTGAACACATTTTCGGATTTGATGACGAGTTTTGATGCCAGAACGTTCAAGCCGACGAGGCCGATTATGACGCCGCTGGTTAATAAATGTATCAGGAAATTTTGCGACTCATGAGGAAAGAGATCCGCGCCATAACTTCCGAAGGCATAGGCATAAATCGCCAGCAAAACTACATAGCTCAGCAGGAGGAGGATATTGGCGGCCCCCGTGAATAAACCCGTTCCAAAACCGCGACAGAGGAAATCAACAGTACCGCCCTCGCCCGGATAGGCCAGCGTCAATTTCAGATAGGAATAGCTGGTCAGCAAGGCCACAATCCCAGCAATGACAAAGGCAAGTGGTGCGGCCTGTTTGGTCAACTCTATCGTCAACCCCGTTACAGCAAAGATTCCGCCGCCGACCATTCCGCCGAGGCCAATCGACAGGGTCGACAGGGTTCCAAGTTTTTTAGAGTCCGGATTTACTGTCTCAGAAGGGGTCTTAGGCATTGGGTGCTATGTCCATTAATCATGCGGGCTCGACTTGATCTTGCAATGTATTCAAATAGGTAGCAAGTCTGAAACACTAGATTGGGGAAGTCGCTTACGTGCGCAAGTATCAAGAAATATGGTAGTGTCGCAATAGGGGCGGCAACAAAAGTTCTCTCGAAAGTTCCCCCTTTTGTCATACGGCCTATTGTCCGCTAAATGAGGTCGTTGACCAATTTTGGCGCCTTGATTGAAGAGGAATGGCCAGCGCCCTTTAGGACGAATAGTTCCGACCCCTCAATCGCCGCATGTAGGCGTTCGGGTTTTTCAAGGTCAGTGGCGACATCTTCCTCCCCAACGCCAATCCCGACGGGCAATTTGACCTTGTTCAGAAGTTCGGCACAGCCATCGTGCTCAATCACGCCCGACACCGCCCGCGATATACCAATGCGATGATTGCCTGCAATCGCATCCGCCCACCGTTTCTTTTCCTTCACCCGAGCCGCGTCGTTCAGGAATGTCTGCCCGAACATGATCGGCGAAACGCGCCCCGTTACGGCCAACAGACCGATCCAGCGGACAACAAAATTGAGCATACGGTATTTCGGCCCGTTCTCGATCGGTTCAAGGTCCGCGGAGGTGTCGAGCAGAGTGAGCGTTTTCAACAATTCCGGATGTTTTGCGGCCAATCGTACGCCAACAAATCCACCCATACTCAACCCGACAAAGTGACATGGCGCGACCCCCAGATGCGCAATAGGGGCGGCAGCATCTTGGGTGAGCGTGTCGATATCGTATCCACCTTTGGTCACACCACTCTGCCCCTGACCACGGTGATCGAAAGTAATGCAGCGATAGTTGTTCTGGAAATGGGCGATTTGTTCCTCAAACATGGCGCCACTAAATAAAAGGCCGTGTCAAAACACGATTACTTCGCCAGCCCCGCCGGTGTCGGTAAAATGAATATGGGCACCGTTTAGATCAACGTGAGGCATTTTGCTCCCTCCTTAGGATTGACGCTTTGTAGCACATAGGACCGTGTCAGAGGCCATTGATTTGTCGCTAGGCCTGTGAGGAAGAATAACCTCACTATATTGCATTTTCAGGAATGAATCGCCTGTACGGAAGCATCGCTCTAAAAACGGGGATACTGTGGACGTTCGACGCAGTTAAAATCGATCGGCACATCCCACGCCCTCTAGCTCCGTCCCTGTAGAGTACCGTACTAAATCTTCGGTCCATTGTCCGGCCACGCTACAAAGCGAGTCATGCTTTGTCCCGGAATGCAAAATTTCGCGATTTGTTTGCCACGGGCGAGGTCGCTGATAAGCGTTGCCCGTGAGGCAGAGGCGATCCATCAAGGTGTCAATTCTGTTTCCACGAACCCAAATCGACGGCTTTGTGGGTTAAAAACTTCACCAAGGAATTCGCGGTGAACACAGCCGCCCAATCCGCGTACGCGTTCTCCTAACAGCTCGGGGAAGGATGGTATGACAATTTCAGGAACCAGACGGGGGGGGGTAAAGGGATGCATGAAATGCCCTAACGGCCCCCATCACTTCATTTATTAGGCGCGGCAACTCCAAATTGGCCACGTCCATATGACATCAAGGGGTGCGTCAGGAAGTCAGAGTTTGACTGGGAGAGTGACACCATACAGTGAAGCAATGACGAACCAAGTTACGGCGGCAGCGATAAAGGCAATAATAGCGCGCAGCTTCGTATCGGAGCTAAACAAAAGATTCTTCATCTGGTCTAAGCACCTGTATAAAGACAACAAAGTCGCATTTTTTGTTTGCATTAGCCGACGTGTTCATAAAGCCAATCGCCGTAAGGTGCATTCAGTTCCAAAAGACCGACTAAATACGATCATTCAGGTACTGCGTTAGTATTCGTCTTGGGGAACGATTAATTTTGCAGAGACACCCCAAACTGAGATACATTCCTCTAGAGAGTTTTCGTACGCCTCAGAAGACCAAACGCCGCTGTCTTTGTAAAAGGACGCGGCGTTTTCATTTTCAGTTAATGCGCAGTAATAGTGCAAATTTTCATAACACATTATGATGTTTCGCTGCGCGTTGATGGCATTTCAAACGATTGTCTTCGCTTGTTTTTCTGGTGACCCCGGGTGGGTTCGAACAACCAACCCTCAAATAATGTAAAGTGAAAATCCAAGTTTCGCAGTAGTTTTTCACTTCCTGTCTATATTTGGCTGGATACAAGGGCTTCGAAAACAACAATGATGAAAACGTCAACTTTAAGTATTGTCCTTTGGTTCACTTCCCCTTTTATAAACAGCAACTTTTCTCTTAACTTCATCAGCAACTTTTGCAACTATTTGTAGAGTATTTATCCTTCGAATAAAGGAACTAAAGAGTGTTGAGTTCTGGGTATAGAAAATGATCGCCAAAGTCGTTCATTGCGCAACAATCCAAACCTATCCTGTTGACTTCCAAAACTAGTGCGTTCAGTTTCTCCGAATTGTGCCCACGTAATGCAACAGGATAGAATATCTGCCACCTAGGAGGCAGATTGGGGTCAAAAAAGAGATGTAAATACAAATGGCTAGGGAATTGGAATTCGTATGCGAACCGTTTTTCGAACCGCCTCGGCCCCGTAGCTCAGCTGGATAGAGCAACGGTTTCCTAAACCGTAGGCCGCGTGTTCGAATCACGCCGGGGTCACCAATTTCATATATTTTTCAGTATCTTACCTTGGGGGCTTTTTTATGGCTATAAGTTTTCTTGCTGTGTCCTTTCGCCGCTCTGGTGCGGTTGCACTCGCCGCGAGCTTGGTGGCAGCACTCTTTTGATCCTGAGGTGGGAAACCAGCGGCCGCGGCGGAAGCGGGGGTCTCTTCGTCGATAAATTCTCTCACTGTAGTCTCCAGTGTTAATTAAAATTAGGAAAGTGTGCGAGCGGACGCACGATACAAGAAAAAGATATTACTCTGGTTCACCAAAGCGAGATGTTCATTCATATAGCTACCTCACCCCCGTCTTTCACAGAGATGAAGGACAAAGAACCGTGGTTGCAAGAGTCGCTTCGCTTCTACTCTTGCAACCAGAACCCCTGCCCTTCTGATTATTTCTGCGACGGTGGCTCCGAAGTGAGATGAATTGAAAGAGGACATAAAAAAACAAATATTGGACAACACATTTTTGCTTATTTGTAGGTTTGTTGAATTTTTGTTTTGTCGCGCTGGCGGCAGAGTCCCTTTGTTTTTAAGGTAAGTAGGCTCATTTCTGATTGCTCTATGAGCCGTTGATATCGAGATATTATTATGTTTGGCTATACTCGGGGTTTTTGAACACCCGACTTTTGCATTGACGGACTGAGCGAATGAGATTCAGGTGTCTTTATGATCCGCCCTAATTTTCTTACCACTGCAGACCGCCTTGAGCTTTTATCCTGCGTGAAGCGCCAGCGTGAGGATCACGGGGTTGCGCGGCGGGCGAATGCGCTTTTGCTGCTGAATGATGGGATGTCATGTGCCCAAATCGCAAAGGTTCTGTTTCTGGACGACGACACAGTGCGCAGCTGGCACAAGCAATATTTGGCTGAGGACTGGGAGGCCGTCGCCTACGATGGGTGGAAAATTCAACATCCACTATTCTCATTCTGGCTGCATCAAGCTTCTGGCCCGTCTGGGGTTCGAGTATCGCAAACCAAAGGCGCTTCCCCGTGTGGCTGACGTTGAAAAGCAGGCCGCATTCATCGCATTTTATACGAACCTACTGAATAACTTGCCTGCCGACGAGGCCGTCTACTTCTCGGATGCAGTTCATCCGGAATATCAAAGCAAACCCAGCCATGGTTGGGCTCGCAAAGGGTCAAATCCCGCCATCCAAACGACATCTGGGCGCGGGCGCGTTGACCTGCCCCCCAAGGCTCCCTCAATTATAACGAGAGTTTGCGGGTTTGGTTCTCATATTCTTCATTGTCAGTTTGGGCAAGCGCGTCGTGCGCGGAGCCTTCAAATAGCTCAAGCGCTCGACGCGCTTCTACGGGTGTTTGGTTTCCCAGCGATGAGTGCGGTCTGACGTTGTTGTAGTCGTATCGCCAAAGGGCCAGTTTACGGCGGGCATCGTCTAACGTGTCAAACAGTTCTTCGTTCAGCAACTCGTCTCGGAGGCTACCGTTGAAGCTTTCGATGAAGCCATTCTGCTGCGGCTTTCCGGGATCGATGTAGTGCCAATCCACATTGTTATCGCCGGCCCACTTCAGGATCGCACGGCTTGTGAACTCGGTTCCGTAACACCTTCGGAATGATGCTGGTTGAGAGGCTATGACCGCCTGCGCAGCCCCCAAATGGCGCAGCAGGTGGTCATAGCCTCGCCTCAGGTCCCTACGTGGTTTTTGCAACAAACCACACTGCAAAGGAGACCGACTATGACCGAGATTGTTATTGCACAAGATGCAGCAGTTTTAGTGGCCATCGACATCGCCAAAGCACGGCATGAAGTTTTGATAGCCATTCTAGGCAAAAAGCGCCGCCGCCGTTTGACTGTCCTCAACCAAATGGAGGACTTCCAGCGGTTGATCACATCATTGGCCAGTTATGGCCGTCCAGTGCGCGCAGCTTTTGAGGCGACTGGTAATTACCACCGCACTCCTCGATCGCTTAGCCCATCGCTGCCACATCCTGGAGACTGGGAACGACAGCTTCCGCTTCAAGGCAAGTTCAGCTGGAGCAGCGAAAAAGAAGAAGGAGGAAAATCCTGTGTTGACCCAAGACTGACCCTCGAAACATAATCTAAAGGTGGGTCACTTCTGCGTCAAAAGTCTCTGGGGCGTCTTGTAGGGTTTTGAGGATGTTGTTTATTTGAGCTTGTGTGGCAGTTGAGAGATCGCTGTTTTTGAGGTCTGCGACGGCTTTTTCAAAATCGAAACTGTCGTCCGAAATAATTCCAGACTCTCTCCATTTAGTGAGTTCAATTTCCAGCTTAGCTTTTGTGTCGTCCGAGAGTTGTTCGACATAGCGCGGCATGCCCGCAGCCTTGTCGGACGCGCCTTTTGCGATAGAGGTTCCAACGTCTCCGACTACATCTTTTGCCGCATCGCCAGCATCCTCAAGCGCACTTTTGAAACGTTGCTTCGATGTTGGTTCTGGTTTGTTCAACAGAAAATATCCGGCAACTACAATTGCGGCCCCGAGAACTGCGCCTAAAACAACTTTGATCATTTCAAACTCCAAAAATATAATTTCTATTTGTCGCTGGCATCGGCAGTAATCTGGTGAACATGGATGTCGCGTTGGGGGAACGGAATGGAAATACCCTCGGCCTCGAACGTGGTTTTGGCGCGGGCAAGCATATCCCAATAGACGGTCCAATAATCTTCGGTTTTAACCCACGAGCGGCAGAAAATATTGACCGAACTGTCGGCCAATTCACCAACGAATACATCTGCAGCCGGATCTTTGAGCACCAATTTATTGTCCTCAAGCAATTTTTTGAGAATCCCGATCGCATGGTCGGCACTGTCGGAGTAGGCAATTCCAAACACCATATCAACGCGTCGCGTATCGGAGGCGTTGACGTTGGTAATAACATCGCCCCAGATTTTGGAGTTCGGAATGACAATGATTTGGTTGTCAAAGGTGCGTATTTTTGTGGAAATTATCGACATTTCAACCACAACCCCAGAGGTGCCAGCGGTATGAATATAGTCATCCGTGTCGAAAGGCTTGAGGATCATAATCATCAAACCACTCGCTAGATTTCCGAGCGTGTCTTGAAGAGCAAAGGCGAGAATAAAGGATAGACCGCCAAGGAGGGCGAACAGTGGCCCAACATTGACGCCAAAAGCCGCAAGGACAACCATGATGCCAATGGCAAAAGCTAGCCAGTAAACAACAGTAAGAATGAATGCTTTTAGGAGGTTCGAAAGATGCGGAATTTTCTCGAGCCCGCGCTGTGTAACACGGCGAATGAATTTCGCAACAAAGGCCAGCACCCAAACGGCAACAATAAGCGTACCGATTTTGATGAGAATTCCAAGCCCGCCGTCGCGCGCGATCATCCAGTTTCCCGCCGTACGCAAAAGGGTGACGGAATCAGTGGTTTGGAGACTGCTCTCTTTTAGGCCAATTAAATAATTCTCATGGCTCTCCAAGTCTTCAGCGGCCCCCCTTTTCGGCCCCAAGCTTTGAGAACACTTTGGTATTTCCGCTGAAGTGCAAATTGCTCGGTCGTCATGGTGGACAATTGCGTACGAAGAGCGTCGATTTCCGTGGCGCTGGCTGTTAAAATTTTCAGATTAATGTTGGCAATTTTGTCCATTTGCGCATGGACGATGCCTTGCCACGCGTTCGCGACTACAGCCAATTCCTCAGATGTTAAAGGCACCATCAGAATGGAGAGAACCTCTTGATCTGTTTTCGCGCTTTGGAGTTCTGTGCTGATTGATACAGATTCTGTGGTCTCTTGGGCCGAAATTGTCGTAGCCAACGAAAGGAAAACGACCGTGAAGCAAATCAAAAGCCGTTTGGAAAGGGGAGCCATAGAAAAATCCTGTTTCAAAAATTGAGCGGGCAAAGAAGGAAAAAATATCAAAGTTTGTGCGCTTATAGCATTTGAATGACGTCTTTTTCAATCGAGAGTAAATACCCTCGGCGCGCAACGTTCTTAACCAATAAATTGCTGACCATTTGGTTTCCCAGTGAATCGCGCAGGCGTTTGATTCGTGTTGCGCCCGCAGCCTCGTCGCAATCGACCTCGTTGCGCCCCGAAATAACGGCTTCGATTTGAGCCCCCGTCATGACATCATCGTCCATCCTCGCTTCGGCCAAAACCGAGAGGGTTTCGATTGCGGCGGGGGTAAGCACAAATTCCATATTGTTGAGGTAAACCGTGTTTTCCTCTCGGCTAATCAGGAGGGAATTTACTTGAATTCCTGAGCGCTCAACCTCTCCCATGCGGCGATTCAAAAATAGGATCGTCAGCAAGAAAACGAGCGAAACGACCATCATAATTGACGCAAAAACCAGTAAAATGAGAATCGTCACGCGATAGGAGTTCAGCGTATCCGAAAAGGCCGTTCCCGACTGGGCAAGGATTTCTAGAAGCTTAATTTCCGCCCCGGACGTAAGATCATTGTTGGCAATAAAGATACTTTCAACACGCGCGTTGAACGCATTGGCATCGGGAAGGTTCGACAACAAAAGTGCCGCCGCACCCGCGAGGAGTACGACGACAACGATTGTTCCAATCAGAATGACACGGTTGCCAGAATGAGAGGCTTTAGTAGCGAAGGAAGTAGGCACCCGCGCTCGCTTTCTTACCGTTCAAGGCGGCATCGTTAAAAACACTGATGACCGTGAGAAGTGTCCAGCCGTCTTTGCCGATCCGTTTTGCAATTGCCGACCCCGCGGCCGATTTTTCGCAGGTATCATCCGTCAATTTCACAACCCCGTAATGGAGTCGCAAAGGGTTATCTTGCTTGGCTTTATAGTCCGCATAACATGCGGCAGAGGCGGGTGCGGCACCAAGAAGCGCAATCGCGAAGATTATGTGTTTCATCATTTCAAAACCATGCGCCAATTGTGCGTGTTATTCAATATCATAGGTTCGGTTATCCCCTAACAATCAGGTGATATTGAGAGACTTCGACCAAATGCGCAAAATCATTTCATCGCAATTTCCGTATTGCACCTAAATAAAGGAATTTTGAAATGATCCGCAATCTTCGAACGCTACTCTTGGTCGCTGTTTTGGCTGTTCCGTCGTTCTCGGCTCCGGCTCAAGCGAATGAGGATTTGAAAAAGTTCCTCGCGGCCATTGCTGTGATGGGCATCATTGGCGTGGTCGCCGAGCGTGAGCGTGACAACAAACCAGTTGCCGTCCCGGTGAAGCCAATTCCAGACCAAATCTACAAACCAAACCGTCGTTGGACGGATAACAATAAACGGTTGCCGCAGAATTGTTATAGGTCCTTCCAGACGACGGACGGCAATAGGTCCTACTATGTTGAAGACTGCCTGAACAAGCACTTTAGACACGCACAGAATCTTCCTAAGCAATGTGAAATTAAGCTTAAGAATAATGGTAAAGGTAAGTGGAAGGGCAAGGGGCATGGTAAGGGAAAAGGCAAGGGCCACGATAAGCACGTTAAGGTCTATAGCCCCAACTGTTTACAGCATAACGGATACTTTACGCAGCGCCGCGAATATTAAGGTGTCAAACGGGTGGGGAAAATTCCCCGCCCTTTTTGCTTGCCCGTCGCCCAAGAATGGGCAATCCAGGGATATGAACAGCAAACCTCTCAAACCCGTCCCCGACTTTTCCTTTGAAATGGCTGCATTGAAGCGCGGCGCCAAGATCATTGCGGGGGTTGATGAAGTGGGGCGTGGGCCACTCGCGGGGCCCGTAACGGCGGCGGCGGTTATTCTTGATCCAAATGACATCCCAGAAGGCTTGAACGACAGCAAACTCCTAACGGCAAAGCGACGCGAAGCGCTGGAGGCCGTGATTTTCGAAAAAGCGCAAGTGTCGATTGCGCATGCCTCGGTGGAGGAAATCGACGACATCAATATTCTGCGTGCGAGTCACCTCGCTATGGTGCGTGCGATTGCGGGCCTCAATGTTGTTCCCGATCACGTTTTGATCGACGGAAATATGATTCCCCGCGACCTTACCTTGAGTTCGGAGGCAATCATCAAAGGTGATAGCAAATCAGTATCGATTTCCGCGGCCTCAATTGTCGCAAAAATATGCCGCGATCGCCTCATGGTGGATTTAGCGCAACAGCATCCAGGTTATGGCTGGGAGACAAACGCGGGATATGGATCAAAAAGCCACATGTCTGCGCTTCTAAAACTTGGGGTTACCCCACACCATAGACGTTCGTTCAAACCAGTACACAATATCTTGTATCAAGGCTAAAAGTTAAGTGATTGATTTAAAAAAGAAATTGACGACGAATCCATTATGACTCATTCTTGGTCTCAATAAGTAAGCGCAAAAATGCGCAACATATGAGGCAGTAATGAAAAACAATACTAAAGCAAAAGAGGCTTTCGAGCTGCCTCTTAACCAGATACTTGACGGCGATTGCATCGATGTGATGAACAGTCTTCCTGAAAACTCTGTCGATCTTATTTTCGCAGATCCCCCTTATAATCTTCAGCTAAAAGGCGATCTTCACCGCCCCGACAACTCAAAAGTCGATGCTGTAGATGATGATTGGGATAAATTCTCCTCATTTGAAACCTATGACCGTTTCACTAAGGCATGGCTCGCAGCTGCTCGACGTATCCTCAAGCCAAACGGCGCGATCTGGGTTATCGGTAGCTATCACAATATTTTCCGCGTTGGCGCTGCCATGCAGGACGCAGGATATTGGATTTTGAACGACGTTGTTTGGCGCAAATCCAACCCCATGCCGAATTTTCGCGGCAAACGTCTGACCAATGCACATGAGACAATGATCTGGGCGTCCAAAGAGGAATCCAGCAAATATACCTTCAACTATGAGGCGCTCAAGTCGCTCAATGAAGGTATTCAAATGCGGTCCGATTGGGTTTTGCCGATCTGTAATGGCCATGAGCGTTTGAAAAATGACGAAGGTACCAAAGCGCATCCAACGCAAAAGCCCGAAAGCTTGTTGCACCGCATTTTGGTGTCCACAACAAACCCCGGCGATGTTGTATTGGACCCGTTCTTTGGAACAGGGACGACTGGCGCTGTAGCCAAGAAACTTGGCCGTGATTACATCGGAATCGAGCGCGAAGCTGACTATCGCAAAGTCGCCGAGAAACGCCTCAAGAATATCCGCAAGTTCGACAACGAGAGCTTGCAGGTTTCGACATCGAAGCGCGCCGAACCACGTGTTCCTTTTGGCCAATTGGTCGAGCGCGGCATGCTTCAGCCTGGCGAAGAACTCTATTCGATGAACAAGCGCCACAAGGTCAAGGTCCGTGCAGACGGCACATTGGTCGGAGTGGACGTAAAAGGCTCAATTCATCAGGTTGGGGCCGCATTGGAAGGCGCTCCTAGCTGTAATGGTTGGACATATTGGTGCTTTAAGCGCGACGGCAAACAGGTCCCGATTGACTTGTTGCGTCAGCAAATTCGTGCAGAAATGACCGAACGCCCGAACTAAACTAGATATACTAATTACCGCCTGTGTCTGTGGACTTGCTCCACAGCGCAACCTTGCCCTGTCGTGCAAGCCTCTGGCCCATGCGACAGGGTTTTTTTCGTGTTTTTTACCGAGGCATCGGATTTGTGCCATCCTTATAGGCCGACCAATCCTCGATCCCCGGATAGTAATGATTGCGCCACGACCGAACATGCGGGTTCATCTTGCGGCGCCAAAGCGGCGGGATCATCGCAACGGCCGTCATAACCGGATACCCGTAGGGAAGTTGCGGCGCATCCTTCTGGCTGTAATTCTGGAGCAGGGGAAAACGGCGGGAGGGTTTATAGTGGTGGTCACTGTGCCGTTGAAGGTTAATTAAGAGCCAATTACTGGCCTTGTGGGACGCATTCCAACTGTGGTGCGGCCTCACATGCTCGTACTTCCCACCGCCAATATGGGCGCGTGTCAGGCCGTAATGCTCGATATAATTGGCCAGTTCCAATTGCCAAATCGCGACGCCTGCTTGCATGAGAAACAGCCCCAGACCAACAAAACCACTTAACGAAAACGCCAGCACCAGAAAGAGAACCTGAAGTGCAGCATAGCGCCAAAACGGGTTGCGGAGATGCATGACGGACAGGTCGCGCCGCGCCAACATCGCCTTTTCGGCCCTCCATGCGGACGGCAAACATTGTCGTAGAACGCGCGGATAATATTGGTGAAATCCCTCATTGTATCGCGCAGTAACAGGGTCGCGCGGCGTGCCAACATAAATGTGGTGCACCAAAAGGTGTTCGGAGCGGAAATGACTATACAGAACCATTGCGAGAAGAATATCGGCCGACCAACGCTCTAGGCGACTTTTTTGGTGCATGAGTTCGTGCGAATAATTGATCCCGATTGTGCCCGAAACCACACCAACACCAAAGAAGAGCACGAGCGTTTCAAGAGTTCCCAAATGATCGGCGCGAGGTACATAATATATGAGGCCAAACACGACACAAAATTGAATCGGTAGCCAGATCAACGTGATGAGGCGATACCAGAACAGGTCACTATCAGGCGTCAAGGGATTTGCGTTTTCCGTGGTCCGCCCAAAAATCGCGTCCAGAACTCCAAACAAGAGCCAACCATAAAGCGGCAGTAAAATAACCCAAAATCCGCCAAACACAGCTCCTAAAATGGCCAAGGGAACCATCCCTAGCGAGAGCCAGAACGGTAGGGCGGTTTGAAGTTTTGAGACAGTTTCGGAAGGGATCATATTAGGCTCCGTGAACTAAAAAGTTCTAGATGTTATGCGGTTTTGTCGCGCAGGCCTTGTGCAAGGTCAAATGCTTTGCGCATGACTGTTGGCAGAGCATTGGCGCTAAAGGTGGAGGCGTCAACAAAAACGCCACGTAGTGGGGCGGCTTCGAGGGGAACCTGCGCGACCTGTACTGCCAATTTAAGGTGGAAATGGGTAAAAGTATGACCTACTTCGCCATTCAGGGGGGTCCAAAAAGTGGAAATTGGCGGATCGACATTCTCTGGGTCCTCGCTCCATTCATTTCCCGGCCAGCCAAGCATACCGCCCAACAAACCTTTGTCGGGGCGCTGTTCCAAAAGCCACGCGCCATCTTCGCGCTGGGCCAAATAGACGGTGCCAAACCGAGTCGGCTTGGGTTTTTTCGGCGTTTTCTTGGGCAGTTCGGCGGCGATTCCTAATTTATGGGCACGGCATTTTTCTGTCCACGGGCAAGGCGCACAGGTTGGATTGCGAGGAGAACAAAGGGTCGCGCCCAAATCCATAACGGCCTGTGCGTAATCCCCCGCGCGTTTTTTGGGCGTCAGTTTTGTTGCGAAGTCCCGTAAGGCGGGCTTGGCCTCGGGAAGCGGGACGTCATGGGCAAAGATACGCGCCATAACCCGCTCAACATTTCCGTCGACAACAACTTCGGCACGATCAAAGGCAATCGATGCAATCGCCGCAGAGGTGTACGGTCCAATTCCCGGAAGACTCTCAAGTTCGGCGCGGGTGGATGGAAAAATACCGTTATAATCCGCGACAACACTGCGCGAACATTTCAGCAAGTTGCGGGCCCGAGCGTAATATCCAAGGCCCGCCCATGCGGCCATCACATCGGCGTCTTCTGCTGCTGCCAAATCGCGCACAGTTGGCCAAAGCGTTGTGAATTTTATGAAATAGGCCTGAACTGCGGCCACTGTGGTCTGTTGCAACATCACTTCCGAAAGCCAAATGCGATAGGGATCGGCCCGTATCCCTGTAATCGAGTCCTTAGGCGCCACCCGCCACGGCATTTCGCGTGCATTCAGGTCGTACCATGCCAAAAGATCGGCGGATTTCGGCAGGTCACGCATTGTTTATCCATTCGTTATCGCTATTTCACTGGCGCACGTCGCCATGGCGCATAGAATAGCAGGCAACACAGGGATGAACAGATGAAGCCGCAAACGCGCTATCAAAAACCTGGCCGCAACATGAAGGGCTTTCAGCGCACTTCGAGTTTGCTTCAGGGGCAAATCCGCAAATCGGCGGAGACGCGTGGCTTTGCTGTGACGCGGATGTTGACGCATTGGGCCGAAATCGTGGGTGAAGAGACAGCCAAGATCGCCCGTCCTGTGGATGTAAAATATGGTCGGGGTAGTTTTGGCGCGACTTTGACGCTGCTGACGACTGGCGCGCAAGCACCGATGTTGGAGATGCAAAAAGAGCAAATCCGAACCCGAGTGAACCAAGTTTATGGCCACGCGGCGATTTCGGCGATTCGGATTACCCAAACTGCGCGGAGTGGATTTTCCGAAGGGAAGATCGATTTTACGCAAGCACCCAAAACAACACCCACTCCCGATCCACAAAAAGCTGCCGTTGCAAAATCATTTGCAGCGCCAGTCCAAAACGCCGACCTGCGAGCCGCTCTTGAAGCTCTGGGCGCGAACGTCCTTTCCAGAAAACAAAAATAGGTGACCAAATGAACCGTCGCGAATTTACCTCCGCACTCGCCCTTTCGATCATTCCCGCGATGGGAGGCTCCTTTGCCTTTGCACAGGATGCAGAAAACGCCCCAATGACGGGCATCACAGAAATGGTCTTGGGATCACCCGAGGCGCCCATCGAAATTATTGAGTACGCCTCCTATACATGCCCGCATTGCGCGAACTTCCACACGGGCACGTTCCAAAAAATCAAAGAAAATTATATCGATACAGGCAAAGTTCGCTTTGTCTATCGGGAAGTTTATTTTGATCGGTACGGTCTTTGGGCTTCCATGGTTGCACGTTGTGGCGGCGAAGAACGGTTCTTTGCTATTACCGAAACGCTCTATAACAATCAGAAAACTTGGGCGACCGGCGAGCCAACCGAAATTGCGGAAAACTTGCGCAAAATCGGACTGGTTGATGGCTTAGACAAGGATGCACTCGACGCCTGCCTAGCTGATGGCGAGCAAGCAGAGGCCCTTGTTGCTTGGTTCCAGGAAAACGCGACTCGCGATGAGATAACGGGAACGCCTTCCTTTATGATCAACGGGACGAAGTTTGAAAACGCAACCTATCAAGAGTTTGCAGACCACCTCGACGGGTTGCTCTAAAATATGTCCCAGCCGCCATTAACTGGCCTAAAAGTCATTGAGTTGGCCCGCATTTTGGCGGGCCCTTGGTGTGGCCAGATATTGGCGGATTTGGGCGCAGAAGTCATTAAAGTCGAAAGTCCCGAGGGCGATGATACACGCCGTTGGGGCCCACCCTATATCGAACACAATGGCGAAACCTCGGCGGCGTATTTCCATGCGACGAACCGTGGGAAATCCTCAATTTGTATCGATTTCCGAACAGGCGAAGGTCAAGCACAAGTACGTGATTTGGTCCGAAGCGCGGATATTGTGATTGAGAACTTCAAGGTTGGCGGGCTCAAGAAATACGGGTTGGACTACGCCAGTCTTGCGGAAATCAATCCACGTCTGGTGTATTGTTCGATCACGGGTTTCGGTCAAACGGGCCCCTATTCTGGCCGCGCGGGCTATGACTATATCATCCAAGGCATGTCGGGCCTTATGTCGGTCACAGGTGACCCTGAGCACCATCCGCAGAAAACAGGCGTGGCGATTATTGACGTTTTTACAGGGGTTTACGCCAGTACGGCCATCCTTGCGGCGATCTATGAGCGGGAGAAAACGGGGCTAGGGCAACAGGTCGATATGGCGCTTTTGGATGTTGGCACGGCAATTCTTGCCAACCAGTCAATGAACTATTTCGCGACGGGTATCTCGCCGAAGCGGCTTGGCAACGCGCACCCAAATCTTGTTCCCTATCAAACGTTTGGGTGCTCGGATGGTCATATCATCGTCGCCGTCGGAAACGATAGTCAGTTTGTTAAATTCTGCGAATTGCTTTCTTTTCAAACCCTTGCCTCCGACCCGCAATACGCCACGAACAGCGCGCGTGTGGCAAATCGAGAGGCGCTTGGCGCGTTACTCGAAGTTCACACACTCAAAATGACAATGGCCGAACTTCTTGCCGCGTGCGAAAATTTCGGTGTGCCGGCGGGGCCGATCAACACGATTGAGGACGTTTTTAACGATCCACAGGTTAAGCATCGCGGCCTAGAAATTTCGCCTGAGGGCGTCTCTGGGGTACGAACACCAATTACGTTTTCGAAAAGCGAATTGGCGCTTGATCAAGCTTCGCCCAAACTAGGAACCACCAAGATATCCTAGTCTATTCCAGCGGATTTAAGGGCCTCGACCAAAACTGTCGCGTCCTTAATTTCCAAACGAACAGGCAGGGTCAGAACCTTTTGTCGAAAGGCGCTGGGCAAACGAACGGCGTCTTTCTCCGTTGTGATTAATTGCGCCCCTAGTGTTGCTGCATCGAACTCAAGGCGACGCATTAGGGCTTCGCTGAGGGGCTGATGATCGGCGAGGGCGACGGTCTTTACCAGTTCAACCTCTTGGGACTTAAGTGTTTCAAAAAACTTCTCGGGGTGACCAATTCCGGCGAAGGCCAAACACCGAAGGCCGGAAAAATCCATCCCCATTTGCAAAACAGTCAACTCTCCTTCAAGACGTGGCACTCCGACTGCGTGACCCCATGCTTTAGTGAATTGCTCTTGGGCGGCGGAACTTCCAACAGATATTACCATATCGGCCCGTATTAGACCCACATGAAGAGGTTCGCGCAGTGGGCCGGCCGGTATAACACGACCATTGCCGAACCCTAATGCAGCGTCCACAACGACAATCGAAAGATCCTTAGCAACGGAGGGATTCTGGAAGCCATCGTCCAAAATAAGAACATCGATATCAAGGGTTTCAGCGAAACGGGCTCCTGCGGCGCGGTCTTTAGCAACAATGCAAGGCGCGAAGGCCGCGAGCAACATTGGTTCGTCGCCCACCTCGCTAGAGGAGTGTCCGTTCGGGTCAATGAGTACCGGCCCTTCAAGCTTGCCACCATATCCGCGTGACAAGAGCGCGGGTTTTCGGCCCATGCCCTGAAGGAGTTGGATCAGAGCAATCGCGGTCGGGGTTTTACCCGTGCCACCAATATTGATGTTACCCACACAGATCACAGGCATCCTTGGGCGGTAGCCAGTGGTTTTTGAGAGGCGACGCGCCGTGCCTGACGCATAGAGTTTTCCCAGAGGCGCGAGCAATTTGTCGCGCCACGAATTCTCAAATGGGCGGTACCAAAACAGCGGTTGTTTCATCAAAAAGCTCCGATATCTTCGAGCATCGTTTCAATACGAGCAACGGCCAAATCCGTGGCGCGCGCGCCTTTGGTCGTCAAATCCCATGCAGAATGCGCCATCGCCGCGGATTGGTCCGGCGCAAGGAGCGAAAGAAGTCCGTTGGTGAGTTCGGTTGTGGTGCCGACCTGTCGCGCTCCCCCTCCGAATTCAAAGCCTCATATACTTTGCGATGCGTCCCTAGGTTCGGCCCATGCAAGATAGCAGAGCCAAGGCCAGCGGCCTCAAACGGTGACTGAATCGCGTGTCCTGCAGCAAGGCTGCATCCGAGGAAACTCACAGTTGCAAGACGATACCAAAGCCCACGTTCGCCATCTGTGTCAGCAATGTAGATTTGGGTTTCGTCATCTGGAATCTCGCCAAGCGAACGCAGTTTCACCCGAAGTCCCTTCTGAGCAAACTCATCTGCAAGGTCAGACCCCCGTTGGCTGGAATCGGGCGACAATATGAGCAACAAGCGATGTGCCGTTCGGCTCGCTGTCATATGCGCATTCAAAACGATGCTCTCTTCCACTTTGGGAATATTGCTCGCAAACCAAACTGGCCTGCCAACGAGGGTTTTCGCGAGGTGAATGCGATCCTCTTCATTGCAGGGCAGTGTCGTGCTCACTTCCTCTATAGGGCCAGAAATTGTGATCCGGCTCCCCTCAATTCCCAAAGCGGAAAGCGCTTTTGCGGAGGAGGCATCCACTGTGTCAATGTAATTGAAACGCCGCAACACCTCCCGCATAACCGACCGTTGGCCCGAGAACCGGTCGCGCACACCAGAAAAGCTACGTGCGTCGAGTTTTGCATCGATGAGAAACAGAGGAATTCGGCTATTGGAGCTGCAAAGAACGGTGATTGGACCGGTATCAATTCCCGCAAAAACAGCCAAATCTGGCTTCCAGTGTTTCAGGAAATTCTCGACGAAAATAGGGACTTCTGCGGGCGAAAACTGATGAAAGCAGTGACGAGGAAGCGCGTCGGTCGTAAAAGGAATTCTGTCATTGCGCGGGGTGGTCACAAGGAAATGCACCGAGGGCCAGTCCTCGCTCAATTGTCGAATGAGTTTTGTAAGAGCATGCGCCTTCGTGACGTCGGGAGCGTGGAGCCAAACGAGAACCCCTCGCGGTCTTTCGACGCTGGCAATCCCCATTTCTTCGGCGGCACCGGGTGAGTTTTCGCTCTCGAGCGCGATCTGCACTTCTGCAGTACGCCGCGTTTGGGCCTTCATAAAAAGAGAGAGCGAAAACGACATTTCGGGTCGACTTTAACCCAGCTCTTCGGTCGAGGAAGCAGCTATCTCCTCATCGCGAAGACGATGAATATGCGCGATAAAGAAACGCATATGGGCGTTGTCGACCGTGCGCTGGGCTTCGGATTTCCACGCATCATAAGCGCTCGCGTAGTCGGGGAACATGCCTACGATTTTAATGTCATTCACATCTTTGAAAACGTTTTTGGTCGGGTCAACCAATTCGCCCCCGAATACTAAGTGTAGGCGTTGTGTCATGTGATCCTCATCGTGGTTTTGGGAATTGGAAACAGTCTAAGGGAGATCGGTTCAGGGGGAAAGGGACTTAGCGCGGAGCAAGTCGCGAAATTATGCCCGCGTGAATTTCTGGTGGGGCTGCAACCATTCCATGCAGCATCGGGCGCGGATTGTTAAAGAGAGCGCGTTGGCCAATTTGGTCGGTAACACATGCACCAGCGCGTTCAGCAATCAAGCTTCCAGCGGCTACATCCCACTCCCATGTATCGCGCAAAGTGAGCATAACATCAAAGCGTCCATGCGCGATCAAGCAAAGGCGATACGCTAAAGAACTCCGAAAATGGTGGTCAAACTGTGGAACGGGGCCCTGCCAAAGGTGGGCCGAAAAATTTGTTTTAGCTGCAAGTGTTGTTGCGCCATCAATTTTTGAACGTGTGCTCGCGTCAATTTTATCCCTATTTAGGGTCGCATTTCCATGCTTTGTGGCGCAATAGAGCCGATCTAGGGCGGGCAAATACACTGCGGCGGCGGTTACGACTCCGTTTTTAGCAATGGCCAGAGAATGGGAAAATGTAGGAGAGCCTTCGATAAAGGCGCGCGTGCCATCTATCGGATCAATGATGAAGACGTGTTCGCAATGTAGGCGATCCGTTGTGTCTTCAGTCTCCTCTGAGAGCCAGCCATAATTGGGTCGCGCGTGCATCAATTCTGACTTGAGCATTCTGTCTATAGCCAAGTCGGCCTCGGTTACAGGGCCCGCACCGCCGGATTTTTCCCAAACTTCAGGTGTTTTTTTCCAGTATTTTTTTGCAATCTCTCCGCTCGCGTATGCGGCGTCGATAAGGAGATCAATGTCAGCCACCAGCTAGGGTCATCCCGTCGAGCAACAACGACGGAACCACACGCGATAAATGCGTACGAGCGTCATTTGCGGGTGTGAATGTGCGCAGCATGTCCTTGAGGTTTCCCGCAATGGTACATTCATTCACGGCGTATTGAAGTTCGCCGTTTTCAACCCAGAACCCAGACGCGCCACGGGAATAATCCCCTGTGTTAGCGTTGATCGAACTGCCGATCATAGAGGTGACAAGGAGCCCTGTGCCCATTTCGGCTAGCAACTCATCTCGGGTCATATTCCCTTGCGTTAGGGTCACATTTCCAGAACTTGGCGAAGGCGGTGAAGAGGTTCCGCGTGATGCATTTGCGGTGCTTTCCATGCCCAATGCGCGTGCGTTTGCAAGGTCGAGCGTCCAACCCGTCAATGTGCCATCCTCAACGATTGCGCGGCGTTGTGTGAGCAGCCCTTCGCCATCAAAGGGGCGACTTCCTGACGTACGCGCGCGGTGTGGGTCTTCAATGAGGGAGATACCTTTTGGCAAAACCTGTTCGCCCAAGCTGTCGCGCAAAAAGCTTCCACCGCGGACGATGGCACTCCCGTTGATCGCACCCAAAAGATGTCCAATGAGGGTGGCAGACACACGCTCGTCGAACAAAACGGGGAAGAATCCTGTCTTTGGTTGGCGGGCGCCTATGCGTTCTACGGCGCGTTGTCCTGCGATTTTTCCGATGTGCTCGGGGCTGTAAAGATCGGAGAAATAGGTGCGGCTATCTCCGTAATAGTCTCGCTCCATGTCCGAACCTGAACCAGTAATTGCGACCGTGGACACAGAGTAGCCGCTGCGTGCATAGCCGCCCGAAAACCCATTGCTTGTGGCGAGGTGAACACGGCGATTTCCATAGCCAGCCGATGTCGCTTGAACTTGGCTGACGCCTTCGACGTTTTGTGCGGCGGCCTCTGCACGTTGCGCTAACTCTTGGAGTTCCTCGGGGCTGGGTGGCGCGGCGGGATCGTTCATATCGAGCGCGTCGACATTCCAATCCGTTGCCAATTGATCCAGTGAGGCGAGGCCGATATGGGCGTCCTCGGGGGCTTCTTTGGCCATTGCAACGGCGCGCTCGGCCATTTGGGTAATCGTATAATCGCGGGTACCGCTGGCCGATACACACGCTTGTCGCTGTCCGATCAGTACACGCAAACCGATGTCTACGCCTTCGGAACGCTCAGCATGTTCAAGCTTCCCTTTAAGAACGTCGATTGTGGCGGACGACCCGTCAACTGCAATTGCATCCGCACCATCCGCGCCCGCGATTTTGGCGGCTTTGAGCAAGGCGTCGGTGAATTTGGCAAGATCATCGGTGGGGGAAGCTGTTGATTTGCTCATTTGGGGCTCGCTTTTGTGGGTCTATGCGCAATGAGGTAGCCCTGTGTGCGCTCAGGTGCAAGGGTGGGCCACGAAAAAGGCCGCCAAGTTTCCCTAGCGGCCTTTGAATGTCTCGATCTAGAAACGCCTATTTGATGCGTTGACCGTTGGCCAAGATCGATCCGTCGGCATTGACTTCGATCTTGGAAACAAGCTCGTCCTCGCCCTCGCCTGCATTGGCAAAAAGACCCGTCATCATCCGCGCGCCCATGGCTTGCTCTTCTGGAATGAGGCCCATGGAAACCAATTTGTCGAGGAGGGCATTGCCGCCCACAAGTTTCAAATTAAGCGCACCCGTTGGCGCAGGAAGGCCGTCGAATGTTTCGAGGTCGTCGTTATTGAAGGTAAAGGCACCATCGCCGGTAAACTCGGCGCCCGCCAAGGTTAGTTGGAGCGCATCAATGTTGAAGCTGTGCAATTCACCCGGGAACTCATCGCCTGACATCTCTTCGGCTTCTTCAAAATCAAACAGGTCGAAATCAAGATTAAGTTTGCCAGAGAGATCAACAATCAACGTTGCCGGATCGTGCGGTAATGTGCCCGCAGGATCGATCATACCCCAAAGAGCTTCATCAACGGACAACCCGATAAGCTTCATAGTTAGACCCACATCATCGGGTGTATCCGACTTAGAAACAGGCATGGTGAATACATTATTGGTTTCTTCAACACTAAAGGAAATCGGAAGGGGCATTTGAGCTGGAACGATAGTTAGCTGAGTACCTTTGGAACTCGTTTCTACGCCAAGGCCTCCTTGGGAAAGGGCGTATTTTGCCGAACCTTCCGCTGTTGAACCTTTAAGGTCAAAGCCTTCGCTCTCGTCCGTAACAACAATATCGAACGTTGCACCACTGTGGCCAAACGAAATGTTCCCGCCAAAGCCAGCGGCAAATGCGGCTGCAAGGTCTTCGTAGTCGATTTCTTCGGGAACAGCGTAATCAAACGCTTCTGTAAAGCCTTTCAGAGTGACCATCGCAGTAACCATCTGCGCGCCACCTTCGGGGTCTTTAATATCAACCTCAATGTCCGTTTCGGCAACATCAAATGTGCCAACCATTTTGAAGAGGGAGCCCTTTGTGAAGGCATAGGAACCTGCCAATTCGCTGAAGGTCACCAGCGCTTTTGGGGAAAACGCAACATCACCTTGCTTGATGTCCTTGAGGGCAAGAGCATAGGTTGTAGCCGAGAAATCATAATTGGTTGTTGTGTCGTCGCCACTTGCGATGATGCTCATGTCTTGGGATGTCAAAAGGAGCGTGACGACCACGTCATCAACTTCCGCCATAATCGGAAGCTCGTCAGGAATGTGGATGGAAACAGTCCCGTCGGAAAGTTGCTCAAATCCGAACGACAGGCCAGTCACAACAACAGACTCGTCATCTTCGACTGGCACGGTCAAGACAATGTCAGCAATGTTCAACGTTTCGCCGTCTTGGCTCTCGCTGCCGACGTCCATTGAATAGCCGAGATTTTCGTAGGTGGTTTTGAGGTCGTTCCAAACTTGCTCAGAGGTCACATCCGCAAACACAGCACTGCTCAACAGGGCCGATGTCGCCGTCGCAACGCCAATTATTTTCAAATATGTCATCGTGATTCCTTCGATTCAAAAATTGCTTGGGAATACATTGTACTGAAGCGCCCAAATTCGCAAGCGGCACTGGGCCTTTCATTGAAAATTGCATTGGTTTAAGTTGTAGAAAGTTTGCGAGGAGAGAACATGAGTGTTGTTGGAAAAACAATTGTAATTACGGGGGCAAGTCGCGGGATTGGCGCGGCGGCGGCGCGGGCATTTACTCAGGCGGGTGCAAATGTTGTGCTCCTTGCCAGAAGCGGGAATTCGATCGCCGAAATCGCACAAGAGATTGGCGAGACAGCATTAGCGATCCAATGCGACGTGAGCCAGTTTTCAGAAGTTTCCGCGGCGATTGTGTCCGCTCAGGCGAAGTTTGGGGCCGTGGATGTTTTGATCAACAACGCAGGAGTCGTCGACCCTATTGGCTCCCTTTCCGAGTCTAATCCAGAGGAATGGGCACGCTCAATCGATATAAATGTCAAAGGGGCCTATCATTGTATCCGTGCAGTGATGCCGCACATGCTTGCCGCCAAGGCGGGTACGATTTTGAACGTCGGTTCGGGGGCGGCGCATGGTCCGATGGAAGGGTGGAGCGCCTATTGCACGGGCAAAGCGGCGACCTTCATGTTGACGCGCGCAACCCATTTGGAAGGACACGAAACGGGTTTGCGGGTCATGGGCCTTTCCCCCGGAACTGTCGCCACAGATATGCAGGTCAAAATTAAAGCCAGCGGCATTAATCCGGTTAGTAAGTTAAACGTCTCGGATCACGTCCCCGCCGAATGGCCTGCCAAGGCGCTCGTTTGGATGTGTTCCCCCGCATCAGATCCACATTTGGGGCAGGAACTTTCCCTTAGAGAGGCGGGACTTCGCGCCACTCTCGGTCTGGAATAGCGCAATGATTGATGTCTCCCAGCTAGAGGGCGTTTGGACGGTCACCCTCAATCGGCCGCAAAAAGCTAACTCGCTAACGCGCGAGATGCTGGAAAATCTGATCGGCATTGTCCGTCAAGCACGGGATGCGAAAGCTGTTGTTATTACGGGGACAGGAGTTGTTTTTAGCGCCGGTGCCGATTTGGACGAAGCCCGCGCAGGTCTGGCTGAAAGCCCACTTTGGGAGCAGCTTTCTGGCGAAATTGCCGCTTTGCGAGGCCTTACGATATGCGCCCTAAACGGCACGATTGCGGGGGGCGCCTTTGGCATAGCGCTGGCCTGTGACATTCGGATTTCAGTGCCAGAGGCGCGGTTTTTTTATCCCGTCATGAAGCACGGTTTCCTTCCACAGCCCTCTGATCCCAAACGCATGGCCGCCCTTATTGGTCCCTCACGCACGAAGCTTGTTTTTCTATGCGGACAAAAACTGACGAGCGAGCAGGCCTTTTCGTACGGCCTCGTGGACCAAGTCGTTTCTCGGGAGCATTTATTTACGACGGTTGAATCCCTTTGCGCGGACGTGATATCTGCCAAGCCAGAGATTGCTTTTGCAATCAAATCAACTTGCCCGAACGGCGAAAAGGAATCTTCGACATGAAAACGGCATTGGTTATCGGCGCAGGCCCAGCGGGGCTTATGGCGGCTGAAATATTGGCGGATTCGGGGTTTTCTGTCACCGTTGCAGAAGCCAAGAAAAGCCCCGCGCGCAAGCTTCTTATGGCGGGAAAGTCTGGCCTGAATATCACCAAGAACGAGACGGATGAACAGTTTTTGGCGACTTTTGGCGACATGCCTGATGCGTTGAAATCTGCCATGACCGCGTTTGGTCCCCGCCAAGCAATGGCGTGGGCGCAGGGGTTAAATCAGGTTGTTTTCACTGGCTCAACGGGCCGTGTATTCCCAAGATCGATGAAAGCTTCTCCACTCCTTAGAACGTGGCTAGCACGGATGGGGGGCAAGGGCGTTACTTTGGAACTGGGTTGGAAATGGGTTGGTTGCGGGGGGCCGTCGTTTCAGTTTGAGACAAGCGCAGGCGCAAAAGAGGTTGCGGCGGATGTAACGATTTTGGCCTGTGGTGGCGCGAGTTGGGCAAGATTAGGCTCTGATGGGGCGTGGTCCGAATGGATTGATGCGCCGCTTGCGCCATTCAAGCCCGCGAACATGGGGTTTGTTGTGGATTGGTCGTCGCATATGGAGCGCCACTTCGGCAGCCCTGTTAAGCCAGTTGGATTGATCGTTGGTGGCAAAACCCATCGCGGGGAAATTGTTGTGTCGCGTACTGGGCTCGAAGGGGGCGGTATTTATACCGTGTCCACCGCGCTTCGCGACGGAGAGACCCTGACACTTGATCTTTTGCCCGACCTTACAGGCGATCAAATCCGCAAGCGCTTGGCAAGACCTCAGGGCAAAACGAGTATGGCCAACTTTTATCGCAAAGTTTTGGGCTTAACGCCGGTGAAGATGGCTTTGCTACAGGAGTTTGCGCGCCCGTTGCCAACGGGCAATGCATTCATTTCAGTGCTTAAGGCGCTTCCCGTACCGCTGAAAGGACCTCGGCCGCTGGACGAAGCTATTTCCACGGCAGGTGGAGTGAAATTTGATGGCATGACAGAGGATCTCATGCTTAAAAACCGCCCAGGTGTATTTTGTGCGGGTGAAATGCTGGATTGGGAAGCGCCCACGGGCGGGTATCTGATTACAGCATCTTTAGCGACTGGAAAACTGGCGGCGGAAGCTGCGGTTCGTTGGGCCGAAAGCGGCTCTAATTCGGCTATTTAAGGCCGCCAAGCATGGAGAGGCGCACCAAAGTGCGCTCCACCAGCGCCATAGTTGGCGCGCGACTTGTGGAGCGTAGCTGGAGGTCGGTATCCAAGAGCATAGAGAGCGCGGCTTCCAAACGACGTGTGCCCCATTTCTGGGCTTGTCGCAGCATACGGTCGCGACGCGCCCCAAAAACGGGGGGACGCAGGCGGCCGATGCCTGCTGCCGGTCCACCCGGATCGGCGCTAGCTGCGTGAAGTGTTCTGAAATGCCGAGTGGCACCAATGCAAAGCCCGACGGGCTGAACGCCTTGGGCTTCGAGTTTTTGCATGATGGGCCCAATTTCCGCACTGCGACCTTCCGCGACAATATTTAAAATATCGTCGAGTGCCGCTTCGGTGGACGAGGGGGCACAGGCTGCAACATCTAACGGCGTCGCAGGCTCGGAGCTGCTCAGCATATAGAGAGCGAGTTTCTCCATCGTTTGACGGAAATCTCCCGGTCCGATTTCCTTGGAAAGCGCCGTGAGGGCTTCCATTGCGTCCGGACTTACCCGCGTTAGACCCACTTTTACCAAGTCGGCTTCGATCTCCGCACGGCTTGGAGGATCATCATAGATACCTGCCGCATAGGCATTGCCGTGCCCTTCGAACAGCTTGCGCAGGGCGGATGTGGCCTTGAGCTGTCCGGCCGTTACGATGACCTGCGCATCTCCGGGTTGCCATTCTGCGAGGGCGGCGGCGACGGGTTTGACAAGGGCATCGGTGCAACCCTCAACAAAGGCCACGCGTGCACCCGGGAAAAAGCTTTGGGATTTTACGGCATCGAGAAGCATGGCGGGGTCTTTGCGCATGTCAGAAGCCGGAATCCGAGAGAGGCGCATTTCGTCGTCGCCAGTGGGACCAATCAGGGCCAAGATAACTTCTTGGCGTTTTAGGGCCACACGCATCGCGTCCGCTCCGTAAATCAACAGGCCCGTGCGCTTTGGGTCGGGTTTTGCGAAATATCCGGTTGCGTCGCGCGGCGAAAGCTTCACGGGAGGAAGCTCCCTGAATTGAGGATAAGATGCTCGGTTATATCATCCCCAAGGACGATCATGAGACGTTCAAAAGCCGCTTCACTTGCAGTCCGTGTGCTGACAGGGTTGGATGTGGCGCCGAAACTTGTGAAATTCTTGGCGACACCTTCAGTGAGAACATTCTGGGTATTGAGGTCGCGTAGGGCGAAGGCAACTTCACCGAGCACGTTATAGCGCGTGGTTTCTTGGTTCGGCGTGATGCCAAGCGGGTCGATGCTGGTTTCAATCAGATATGAGAGGCCAAAGCGCGGATCGGTTGCCCTACCTAGGCGGTCTTCGAGGTGTTTGGTGAGGTCAAAGCTGTTTTTGTCAATCGGCGCGTCAACGAGAACAGATCCCCGTAGACCTTGGGCACTGCCGGTAGGGCCGTACACCGGCTCAAAACCACAGCCCGATGCAAGGGCTGTGGCGGAAAGACAAAAGAAACGGCGATTAAGCGACAACATTCACAATCCGACCTGGTACAACGATGACCTTTTTAGGGGCTTTCCCCTCAAGAATTCTGATCACAGCTTCATCCGCCAAAGCCAGTTTTTCAACCTCTTCTTTGGGCATGTCCGCAGGTACCGTGATTTCGGAGCGGCGTTTGCCATTAACTTGGATCGGAAGCGTCACCACATCGTCGACCAAAAGCGCGGGATCGGCTTTGGGCCATGGCGCTTGGGCAACGAGGCCTTCGCCACCGAGCATTTGCCACATATCCTCCGCCAAGTGGGGCGTCATGGGGGACATCAGTTGCGCCATGATCTTGAGGGCTTCGCGGCGCGCAGCAGTAGATGCTTTGGATTTCGCAACTGTATTGGTGAAACCATAGAGCTGGGCGACGGATGTATTGAAGGCGAAACCATCGATTCCAGCGGTGATTGCCTCAATTGCTTTGTGGGTGGCTCGCAGGAGCGCCTCGTCGGAGCTGCCGTCGGCAGCCGCCTCCTCGGCGCTCTGGCGGTTTTCATCCGCCAGTCGCCAAACGCGACCGAGGTGTTTTGAGGCAGCCTCAGCGCCAGCGGCGGTCCACTCGACATCGCGCTCGGGCGGGCTGTCGGACATGACGAACCAGCGGGCGGTATCAGCGCCAAAGCTTGTGATAATGTCGTCTGGATCAACCACGTTCTTTTTGGATTTCGACATTTTCGCCGAGGGGATAATCTCGACTTCGGTACCATCCGCCAGTTTCCCGTCGGTCACGTCTTCGGGCAGGTGATAGACTTTGCGCCCATTCCCATCGAGAGTTTGGTAGATTTCGTGCGTTACCATCCCTTGCGTAAAGAGCGCGTTGAACGGTTCAATCGCGCTCTCGGGTAAGTGACCACAGATTTGCATCGCGCGTGCAAAGAAGCGCGCATAGAGAAGGTGAAGAATCGCGTGCTCGATCCCGCCGATGTATTGATCGACGTTCATCCAATAGGCGGCGTCTTCGGCATTCGTCGGTGTTGGAGAATTTGGCGAAGTGAAACGCGCGTAATACCAAGAGCTATCGACAAACGTGTCCATTGTATCGGTTTCGCGCAGGGCATCCGCGCCACATTTCGGGCAGGAACAGTTGCGCCATGTCGGGTGACGGTCGAGCGGATTGCCGGGGAGGTCAAAGCTGACATCTTTAGGTAATTCAATCGGCAGGTTTTCTTTTTTCTCAGGAACGACACCGCAGGTTTGGCAATGCACAACCGGAATCGGGCAACCCCAATAACGTTGACGGCTTAGGCCCCAATCGCGCAGGCGGAATTTAGTGACGCCTTTGCCGAGTTCGTTTGCTTCCATGAATTCGATTGTCGCGGCCACGGCCTCTTCGCCTGTGGCTTCGGTAAGACCAGCGAAATGCTCGACCCAGCGCACCTTTTCGGATTTGAGTGGGGTGAGGGCCGTGTTGCCGACGGGGGCCTCATCATCCAGTGCAAAGAAGGTGTTGGTCACGGGCAGGTCATATTTGCGCGAGAAATCGAGATCGCGTTGATCGTGTGCGGGGCAACCAAAGACCGCACCAGTGCCGTAGTCCATCAAAATGAAATTCGCGACCCATACCGGCAGTTCCCAATCAGGGTTGAGCGGGTGGCGCACTTTTAGGCCTGTATCAAAGCCACGCTTCTCGGCCTTTTCCATATCGGCCTCAGACGTGCCAAGGCTGCGGCATTCTGCGGTAAAAGCGGCCAACGCAGGGTTGTCGCCTTCGAGTGCTTGGGCCAGCGGGTGATCGGCGGAAATGCCAACGAAACTCGCGCCCATCAATGTATCGGGGCGGGTTGTATAAACGGGGATGTCCTTGATGTCGCCCACGGGGGCGGTCATATCAAAGGCGAACTCTAGGCCGCGTGATTTACCGATCCAGTTGGCCTGCATGGTGCGGACCTTCTCGGGCCAATTGTCCAAATCGTCCAAAGCAGTCAGAAGTTCGTCGGCGTGATCGGAAATCTTGAAGAACCACTGCGTTAGTGATTTGCGCTCGACAGGTGCATCGGAACGCCAGCCCTTACCATCAATCACTTGCTCGTTGGCCAGAACTGTCATGTCTACTGGATCCCAGTTCACAACCGCTTCCTTACGATAGACAAGGCCCTTGCCCATGAAATCGATGAACATGCTTTGCTGCTGGCCGTAATATTCCGGATCACAGGTGGCAAATTCGCGGGTCCAGTCAATCGAAAGGCCCAAAGGCTTCATTTGGGCGCGCATGTCAGCGATGTTTTGATAGGTCCAATCGGCTGGATGGCCACCAATTGCCATAGCAGCGTTTTCTGCGGGCATCCCGAAGGCGTCCCAGCCCATTGGGTGCAAAACCGAGAAACCACACGAGGCTTTATACCGCGCAACCACGTCGCCCATCGTATAATTCCGCACGTGCCCCATATGGATTCGACCGGATGGATAAGGGAACATCTCGAGGACGTAGTATTTTTCCTTCGCAGGGTCGCGTTTGGCGAGGAATATTTCGGCCTCATCCCAAGCGTTTTGCCATTTGGGTTCGATTTCGGAGGCGATATAGCGTGACATGAATGAGTCCTTTAAGTGCAAAACGCCGAGCTCTTCTGCGGGCTGCAGGGCTCGACGTATGCGAATGACGGGTTAGGTCGGCAAGCGCCTTCCAAGATTAGAGATTGCCGTCGCGCAACCGAAGTTGGCGCGCCCGCGTAAGAATAGCGTCTTCGATCGCACGCTGGGTTTCGGCAGAAACTGCCCGACCTCCGCTCGATTGAAGCGCGACATTAAGAGAACGCGCATCTAAAGCAGGGTCTTGGATATAAACCGCCGCGCGATAGGATTGGCTGCCACCCGGAGGCGTGCCGTATCCCGTGATGAAAATGCCCGAGAAGGGATCAACGTCCTGAACGGGCAAGAAGTCGAGAATCTCAAGCGCCGCGTTCCAGAGGTACTTGTTAACCTCAATTTGAGTGTTCGGATTAGCATTGTTGTCAAAAATATCCCAAACCGTGGTCGGCGTCTCTTCATAGCTCTCCTGAAACGGCTGAAGTTGGGGAATTGGCTCAGAATCACATGCGGAAATGCCCACGACCAAAAGAATCGATGAAAACCATTTGAAAAATTTGCTCGCTACCATTTTGGCTTCCCCTTATTGCTTCAGGGGATTTAGTAACCAACCACCTAAGGCGGAGCAAGGTTTTTCAGTTTTTTAGGCCATACTATAAAGAGAACAATATCGTTCGCCTTGTTTGGAGTCCCCAAAGAGCTGAAAATTGACTGTGGCAAACCTGCATCAGCCTTAAAGGGTTTGTTAAAGCGATGCATCGGGAACTTGCAAAATCGGAGCCAAAAGGCGATTGAACATCATACTCAGTTCGGATTTCCCTGAATTGAGGTGCACTCTTTAATCTCTTACAAGGGAAAAACGAAATGAAAAATCTTCTTATTGCTACGACTGCACTCGTTGCAACCGCTGGCGTTGCAGCCGCTGACATCTCCGTATCCGGTGACGGTCGCATGGGTCTTGTGTATAACAGCCAAGACACGCTTCTTTCTGGCGATTCCAACATCAAAATCAGCAGCCGCCTTCGTATCGGTTTCTCCGCATCCGGTGAAACAGACAACGGTCTGTCCTTCGGTGGTTTCATCCGCGCTGACAATGCCGGCTTCAATTTCGACGGTGGTGGCGGTGTTAACGGTCGCGCTGGTTCCGTATTCATCTCCGGTTCTTTCGGCAAGCTCTCCATGGGCGACGTTGACGGTGCTGCTAAAGCTGCTGTTGGTCAAGTTTCCGGTATCGGTTACACAAACTTGAGCGACATCAACGAAATCACGTACCTCAACTCCGGTACTGATCTTAACGGTGACGGTTCCGACGATACACTGTACCCAACTCCTTCGGCTCTTTATGAGTACGCAGCTGGTTCTACAGTATTCTACGTTGGTATCGGCCAAATCGGCACACAAATCGGTACTGTTTCCCTTCCAGGCGGCGGTTTCGCAGTTGGTGAAGTTGGTCAGTCCTACTCGGTTGGCGCTAAATGGTCCAACGACAATGGCCTAACAATCTCCGGTGGCTACGAAGCTACTAACGACGTTGCTGGTACAGGCGACGCGAGCGATTGGGTTCTTGGTGCTCAGTGGACTAACGGTACATGGGGCGTTAAAGGTATCTACCTTCAAGGCGAATGGGCTGGCTTCGGCGACGTTAGACAGTATGCTGTTTCTGGTGACTGGACTACTGGTGCGACAACTGTAACTGCTTTCGTTACACGCAAAGAACTCGAAGACTTTGACCTTGATACTACTTCATTCGGTCTTGGTGCTGCTTACGACCTCGGCGGCGGCGCAACACTTGCTGGCGGTATCGCAAGCGTAACTCCACTTGCTGGTGACGACTACACAGTTGGCGACCTTGGTGTTAAATTCAACTTCTAATCCATCCGGATTATTGTGAATTGGAAAGAGCGGGCTTCGGTCCGCTCTTTTCTTTTTGTCCAGACTGTGGCTCATTGGGGTGAACTCAAAAGGCCATATTATGTCTCTGTCAAACACCCTTTCCAAAATTCAGTCCGCAGAATCTAATGCTGGACGTCCTACAGGTTCCACCAAGCTTATTGCGGTTTCCAAGGTGCAACCACTTGAGCGCGTACGCGCCGTCCTAGATCAGGGGCACAGGATTTTTGGCGAAAACAAAGTGCAAGAGGCCGCCGGAAAATGGCCTGACCTACGCGCGGAATACGGTCCCGTGGAAGTGCATCTTCTCGGCCCCCTCCAAACAAACAAAGCCCGTCAAGCGATGGAGCTTTTTGATGCTATCCACACCCTAGATCGCCCAAAACTCGCCACCACATTCGCGCGACTAACCAAAGAGGTTGGTCGCTGCCCGAAACTGTTTGTCCAAGTCAATACAGGCGCAGAAGAGCAAAAGGCGGGTGTCTCCGTCGACGAGGCGGACGGTTTTATCGCAATGTGCGTAGGGCTTGGTTTGCCGGTCGTTGGCCTCATGTGCATCCCTCCCTTTGACGAAGATCCAAACCTGCACTTCGCCTTACTGGCGGAAATAGCGGCACGAAATCAGCTATCTGAGCTTTCGATGGGGATGAGCAGCGATTTCGAAGTTGCCATAAAAGCAGGCGCAACCTACGTCAGAGTCGGTTCTGCAATTTTCGGCGCGCGCAGTTACGACTAGGCCTTTACTATAATTCTGCTATAGGGCGTCCATCGCGCCAATATCCATTGCAAATTTTGCCTAGAAAAAGCGATGCACCCTTCGGTCGGGTGCCGCGGTTTGCGCCATTGATGCACAAAAATTGCCGACCCCAATCCGAGGGTAGCCTGTGGGTAGTTGTAATCCGTGTATAGAACCACATCGTATAAAGGGTCCGAGCGGAACAATGTCTCGTGGCTAAACTTATAAAACCGTTGAGTTTTTTGGCTATTGTAGTCTGGATCGCACGAGTCGTCTGACCACACGTCAGCTGGTCCGATGGCACGCATAGGAAACGGAACATGTGGCTGCCGAAGGCGCGACTGTCGGAATCCTCCTCCAACTAGACGCATTTCCTGTCTCGGCGTCCCGCCATCCCCCTCACGCTTATCGGCCACAAAACCACCCTTGCCGATGGAACAAGGAATGCGTCGCCCCATAAATCGCGCCCCCCAACGGGACACGACAAGGTCGGATGGCTTCACAGCAGATGCCCGGATTTTGCGGCTTTCGTCGCAAGATAGGCGTGATTATGTGCGTTTTCGCCAACCTTCAGCGGCACGCGTTCGACAACTTGAATGCCGTTCGCCTGCATCATTTCAACTTTAACAGGGTTGTTCGTGAGGAGGTTAACGCTTTGAAACCCCATACGTTTTAGGATTTCCGCGCCAATGCGGAAGTCTCGTTCGTCGTCCTCAAACCCAAGGCGGTGATTGGCTTGAACGGTGTCAAATCCCTGATCTTGAAGGGAATAGGCGCGCATTTTATTGGCAAGACCAATCCCGCGCCCTTCCTGATTGAGATAGAGCAAAACACCCGCCCCATTCTCGCCCATCGCTGCAAGAGCTGCGCGCAGCTGCGGACCACAGTCGCATTTTAAACTGCCGATAAGGTCACCCGTAAAACACGCAGAATGCAGGCGAGAGAGCACGGGTTTCCCACGATCTGGGCGACCAATTTCCACGGCATAATGCTCTTCACCGCCATCAAGTGGGCGGAAAACATGCAGGCGCCCCGCTTCGGAAACTTCTAGGGGGACGCGTGCCGAAGCAACCAATGTAAGGGGCGACATTGCGTCAATCTCGGCCTCTGCGTCCTCCAGCGGCACATGGGTGAGATCATTTTCGTGGGCGAACGCGACGCCGTTTTCAATGGGTAATAAAACAGCGGATGGTAGTAATCGCGCGGCCTTAGCTAAACCGATCGCGGATTTTGCAATACAACTTGCGCCCTCGCGGAGGGTTTTGAGGGGGCCTTTCATCGGGGTTCTCAGGTCATTTTCGGGATCGGCCACCGCATATATCCATCTGGTGTCAGCATCGCTTGGAACAACGATTCGCGCCGCATTTGTGTCATAGGCGCGCGCCTTAAGGGTCTCGGCTCTGCGGGTTGTGATGGCCAAAATAAGTGGTCCGCCTAGTTCTCGAAGGTCCGAAAGGCGGGCAGGGGTCAATGTTTCCGACGCAATGACAAGTGCCGACTCGCCAGCTTTGGACAGGACAATTGGTGCGCCCATTCGAAGGTCTGCACGGGCACGGGCGAGCCGCTCGGAGAGGGTTGGGGTCAGGGGCATTCGCAAAACTCTGTTACAACATTCATCTGATATGTAACCATTCTGGGTGGGAATTGAAACATAAGGCTGGTTTTCCACACGTCACCGTGATTATTCCTGACAGCCTCTTGTTTTGCGCCTCTCGGAGGAACAACTCTTATCACAAGCAACGGAGGTTTCCCCATGGTAGCGCTCAAGAAAATACTACTGGTCGACGATGATGACGACCTACGTGAAGCTCTTTCAGAGCAATTGGTTATGACCGAAGACTTCGATGTTTTCGAGGCAGATTCGGGTGCGACGGCGATGGTGAAAGCCAAAGAAGCCATCTATGAGTTGGTGATATTGGACGTCGGCCTACCTGATACCGATGGCCGTGAGTTGTGTCGCTTGATGCGCAAGCAAGGGATTAAATGCCCTATTGTGATGCTTACCGGGCATGATAGCGACGCGGATACGATCCTTGGCCTCGACGCAGGTGCAAATGATTACGTCACCAAGCCATTCAAGTTTCCCGTCCTTTTGGCCCGTATTCGGGCGCAGTTGCGCCAGCACGAGCAGAGCGAAGATGCGGTTTTTCAGCTGGGTCCATATACATTCAAGCCTGCGGTCAAAATGTTGATTACCGAGGACGAAAAGAAAGTGCGCCTGACCGAAAAGGAAACAAACATCCTTAAGTTTTTGTACCGCGCCACAGGCAGTGTCGTAGCGCGGGATGTTTTGTTGCATGAGGTTTGGGGCTATAACGCAGGGGTCACAACTCACACGTTAGAGACACATATCTATCGTCTGCGGCAGAAAATTGAGCTTGATCCAAGCAATGCGCGTCTTCTTGTTACCGAAAGCGGCGGGTATCGCCTCGCCTCCTAAAAGTTCCCGGCGACTGGGTTAAGTCGCACCTCCCTGTTGACTTGCCCGGGCCTTGTGCCCGGGTTTTTTATGCTAATAACGGTGCGGCTTGATAGGCTTTTAGGCTCGGTTTGGCGGCACTGAATGCGCTCCAATCCTCCTCGAGTTCTGGGAACAACGCATAGAGTTCATTCTGAACTTCGGCGGCCATTCCTTCACATACTTCCGCGCCAGGCAGAAAGCTTTCTGAAGATAAACCTTCGGAGAAGATAACTTCGTGATGATCAAATAGTAAGTGAATATAGGTAACGCCGTCTGTTGGGAGATGCCGAGAAATTGTCGTACCGTTTACCAAATGCTTGGCTGCAACCAAGACTTCGTCCTCGCCATAAAACAGTTCGGCACGCCAATCGGAAATCAATACACGATGCTGTGGCGAGACGAGCAGATCACGCTTCGGTACGCCATTCCCAAGAGCCCCTTTTTGAATCAAAACAGGCTCAAACACAGGGTAGAGAGCCAACTCATCACGCGAAAACTGGACTTCGCCCTTCCAGCGCAAGGGCTTTAACCCGTGGTCCAATGTCTCCACCAAGTCACCAGGTGAAAGCGTCTCAATCGCGCGGGGACCGCTGGCGGTTTCGATTAATGTTTCGGGGGTAAAGCATGGAGGAGACGCGTAGGTGTCGTAATTTGTAGTCCCAGTCGACGGGCCTTCGGACGCTGAAACAACAGTAAGGGGCACCCCAACCGGAGGAAAACCGCCGACGGGCCCGATAAATGCCAATCCTTCGACAGTTCCGAAGGAGTTTGCTCCCCCGGGTTCCCGAATGTTGACGGCCATAATGGTGTATGTGTTGCCGTCGGGATCTTGAACATTGATCTGGAATTCCGCTTCAATGATCGCGCCCGCGTCGTAATCTTGGCCGCCATATGTTATGTCTTCGCTCAGAGTTTGGGAGGTGTCGTTGTCGTCGAATGTTTCATTTGCATCGTTGATTTCGACAGTTTGCCATAGATTGGAATTGAGGGTGATCGTTTCTCCAATCAAATGACTGCCGTCGCCCTGACTGATACCGGAAAGCGACTTGCCTCCGGTGACCGAAATTTGATCGTCTTCTAGTGTATAGAGTATTGGCATTTTTGTTCCCAACCATCCTGAGTAGGGTCAATTCATAGCAAGGGTTTGAGTGGAAAGTTTGAAGGTTTAAAGGCAACAAAGGGGCATTAACTGTAGATTTGGTTAACATTCGGAAACAAACGTTCGGCGCGATGGAGCTGGATTCTTGCGCAAAAGCGGGTGTACGAAAACCTTTTGGGTGGTTATTCCGACGGCTCGGCCCTATCCTTGGGAAACAAAAAATTTGGAGCGCCACATGTCTTTTACCCTCTGCACCTGGAATATCAATTCTGTGCGCCTTCGCGAACCTATCGTACTGAAATTACTAGAGGAACAGGCGCCGGACGTTTTATGTTTGCAGGAATGTAAAAGCCCCGTGGATAAAATTCCGACCGAGGCTTTTCACGCGCTTGGCTATACGCATATGGTGGCAAACGGCCAAAAGGGGTATAATGGGGTTGCGATCCTTTCGCGCCTTCCGCTTGAGTTGGTCGGGATGCACGATTTCGCCAATCTTGGGCACGCGCGACATGTGGCTGCGAAACTCGAAAATGGCGTAACGATTCATAACCACTATGTGCCAGCGGGCGGCGACGTGGCCGATCGTTTGGTGAATGAGAAGTTCGGCCAAAAGCTCGATTACCTCGCTGATATGCGGGATGATTTCCGCGCCAATATGCCGAAAAGGTCAATTTTGGTTGGGGACTTGAATATTGCCCCACGGGAAGACGATGTTTGGGATCATAAAAAACTTCTGAAGGTCGTGAGCCATACGCCAATCGAAGTTGAAAAGTTCGAAGAGACCCGAGAATCTGGCGATTGGCATGATGTGACACGGGCCGATATTCCAGACGGTAAAGTCTATAGCTGGTGGAGTTATCGGGCCAAGGACTGGTCGGACGCAGACAAAGGGCGGCGTTTGGATCACATTTGGGCGACGGGCGATATTAAAAGCGCGGGTCACAGCAGCCGAATTGCACGCGATGCGCGCGGGTGGGAGAAGCCGAGCGACCACGCGCCCGTCTTTGCAACCTTTGACCTTTAGGGTCGTAACCCCCATATAGATATAAATGACGTTAATTGGATTGTGATCGATGCTTGAATTTGGAAAAACAGATGCGCCCGCCGAACCTACGGATGAGACCCTAATCAAGGAGTCTTCGGAGGCCAACTTCTTGGAAGATGTGATCGAAGCCAGCAAAGAGGTTCCGATCATCGTTGATTTCTGGGCACCGTGGTGTGGTCCATGCAAAACGCTTGGGCCTGCACTCGAAGCTGCGGTGAACAAAGCTGAGGGCGCCGTTAAAATGGTAAAGGTCGATGTTGACCAGAACCCCGGAATTTCCGCTCAATTACAGATCAAATCCATCCCTACAGTTTATGCTTTCTGGCAAGGACAGCCGGTTGACGGATTTCAGGGTGCACTCCCTCCCAGCGAGATTGATCAATTTGTAGAGCGAGTCGCCGCCATGGGGCCCGGTGCGCCCGATGGTGGGCTCGCAGATGCGGTCGAGGCTGCCGAAGCAATGTTTGAAGTTGGCGAATTTGACGATGCCCTGCAAACATTCGTAGCGATCACCGAAGAAGATCCCATGAATGTGCCATCCTTTGCGGGCATCATTAAGTGCCATTTGGCGCTTGGCGAAGTGGAAGAGGCCGAGGCAGTGCTGAACGGCATTCCTGCGGAAATATCCGAGAGTAAAGCAATTGAAGCGGTACGGGCGAAAGTTGATTTAGCGAAGCAAGCCGCAAACGCAGGTCCGGAAACTGAGCTTTCTGCTGCTGTGGAGGCCAATCCAGACGATCATCAAGCCCGTTTCGATCTGTCCACTGCGCTACTTGCTGCAGGTGATACCGAAGGGGCTGTGGAAGCTCTTTTGGAGCTATTCAGGCGGGATAGAGACTGGAACGACGGCGCTGCCAAATCTCAAATGTTTACCATTTTTGATGCCTTGGACATGAAAGATCCGATCGCTCTGAATGGACGGCGCAAACTGTCCTCAATGATTTTTGTGTAATCGAAAACCGGAGCGAGTTCAAAACAATGAAATTGCCCGTCAAACTTCCAGAGACCTTACCGCTTTTTCCAATTGATGGGGCGCTGCTCCTTCCGCGCGGGAGGCTGCCTCTGCAAGTCTTTGAACCGCGTTTTTTGGCAATGGTTGATGATTGCCTAAAGACGGATGACCGTATGATCGGCCTCATCCAGACCGAGAAAGGTAAAGGCGAAACGACGTATCAGAATGTTGGCTGCGCCGGTCGGATCGTCGGTTTTTCAGAAACTGCCGATGGGCGGTACATGATTACACTTTCGGGTGTGTCACGGTACCGGCCGTTGGACTTTCGCGAGAGTTTTAAACCCTACTTAGTCACGACGCCAAGCTGGACGGGTTTTGAACGAGATGTGGCTGGACCAGAGCATGATCCAGAGTTTCCGCGGGATGATTTTATTCCGTTGCTTCAAAAGTATTTTCATATGCAAGAATTGGAAACCGATTGGGAAAACTTGTCGGGAGCCGAGGACGAATTGTTGATCAATTCCCTGTCGATGCTCTGTCCATTTGAGCCAGAAGAGAAGCAAGCACTATTGGAAGCTGCGGATTTGAAAACGCGACGAGAAACGCTTCAGGCTTTGATGGAAATGGCCATTCATGCAGGGTCACAGAAGGAACAAATACAATGACAAATGAAGGGGTTTTTGACCCGAAAATGCTCGAAAGCTTGGTGTGCCCTCTGACGCAAGCGCGGCTCGACTACGACGCCAAAAATGCGGAGCTCATCTCAAAGCCAGCCAATTTGGCCTTTCCAATCCGCAATGGCATTCCTGTTATGCTCATTGATGAGGCGCGCGAACTCGATTAAATCGGGCGTCCTTGAAGCAGTTTAGGAACGTCTCCCGTTAGGCCCGCCGCTTCGCGCATTAAGCGTCGCCGCGCACCCGGAATGGCATTGACCAAACCTAGTCCCAAATCCCTTACGGCCCGAAGCGCAGAATTATCGTTTGAAAATAGAGCGTTGAATCCGTCTGTCGCACCCGCAAGTGCTGCCGTATCAAAGCGTCGCCATTGTTGATACCGCGCCAAAACATCAGAGGCACCGAAGTCTTCTCCGCGACGTTTGGCTTCTATAATTACTTGCGCTAATGCGCCGACATCTCTCAGGCCAAGGTTGAGACCCTGACCCGCAATTGGATGCACCGCATGTGCCGCATCTCCAATGAGGGCCAAACGTTGGGCAACCATTTCTGGGGTGACCGAAAGGGTAAGGGGATAGGAAAATCTTCCACCCGCCAGCGAAATATCTCCCAGAAAACTCCCAAACCTTGGGCGCAACTCTTCCAGAAAACCGGCGTCCGAGAGCGCCTTGATCCTAGCGGCATTCTCGTGCGTTTCGCTCCAGACAATGGACGAAACATTTCCCGGAAGGGGTAAAATCGCCAGTGGCCCCGACGGCATGAAAAACTGATGTGCACAGCCCTCGTGTGGCAGGTCATGCGCAACGGCGGCAACCAAGGCGGTCTGGCCGTAATCTTTGATGTCTCTGGTAATTCCTGCTCGCTCTGCGGTCTGGCTTTTTTTGCCATCCGAACCAATGAGGAGGCGGGCAGCAAGAGTTTTTTCTGAGGCTAATGTCACAGTGGCACCGGTTGCCGTCTGTTCTTGGGAAACAACGGTTTCACCCGAAATAGTCACTATTCGAGGTTCTTTTTCCAACGCATCCAAAAGTGCGAACCTTAAGAAGCGATCCTCAATCATATACCCCATGGGGCCTTCTTCGAGTTCACGATGATCAAAGTGCAGCACAAATGGAGAAGGACCTTCGCCCGCGCGCCCATCGGTGACTTTTACATCCAAGATTGGTTGGGAATGATGCGCGATCCCCGACCAAACGCCCAAAGCGCTCATTAGTTTTTGGGAGGACAACGCCAACGCATACCCGCGCCCGTCAAAATCATTCGCTTTTCGAACTTGGGTTGGGAGGGCGTCTACGAGGATGACACTCATCCCACCTTGAACGAGGGCCAAAGCCATTGACGCGCCGTTTAGCCCGCCGCCTACAATCAGGATATCGGAATCAAATTTCATAAAGGTATATTGGCGCTTTTAGCGGGATTGTCCATGTGGTCGGTCGTCGCTAGAGTCGCAAATTGCAAATATGATATTAGGGGTGGAAAAATGGATTGGCTAAAAGCGACGGCCTCGGATTTGGGGCGAGCGATTGGGAGCGGTGATATTGACCCCGTTGAACTCGCGCAATGCTATCTTGATGCCATTAATACGCACCCTCTAAGCGCCAAGATCTATACACAGGTGACACGCGAACGCGCGTTGGCCGAAGCTGCGGAATCGGCAAAAAGGGCACGAGTTGGGGCGCGTTTGGGTCTGTTGGACGGTGTACCCGTCAGTTGGAAAGATCTTTTTGACAGTGCAGGGGTGGCGACCGAAGCGGGAAGCGATTTACTTGCTGGCCGTGTGCCTGAAAGCGATGCCGAAGTCCTGAAGGCCGCAACGTTTGGCGGATCTGTTTGCCTTGGAAAAACGCATATGTCCGAGCTGGCGTTCTCGGGACTTGGGCTAAACCCAGTGAAGGAAACCCCTCCCTGTGTGAATGATGCGGAGGCTGTCCCCGGTGGAAGTTCGTCGGGGGCTGCGACATCGGTGGCTTATGGGCTTGCCCCTATTGCGCTTGGTTCTGATACGGGAGGGTCAGTGCGGATTCCGGCGGCTTGGAACGATCTGGTCGGCCTGAAAACCACATCTGGGCGGATATCTTGTAAAGGCGTTGTGCCTCTTTGTGCGCGGTTTGATACCGTGGGACCGCTGTGTCGGTCGGTTGAGGATGCGGCGCAGGCTTTGGCACTCATTGAGGGGCAAAAACCTGTTGACCTTGGGGGCGTGGGGCTTGGAAATGTTCGTCTAGGTGTGCTGCAAACCATTGCGCAAGCGGACGTGGAAGATAAGCCGGCTCTTGGTTTTAATCAGGCTCTAACTCGCCTAAATTCGAATGGCGCACAGGTTGAGGATGTCATTTTTCCCGAATTGCATGAGGCGATGGCGCTCTCCCCGATACTGTTTTCTAGCGAGGCGTATGGGACATGGAAAGACGTTATCGAAGCCACCCCCGAGAAAATGTTTCCTGAAATTCTAGAGCGTTTCCGAAGCGGTGCAACTTTTCTCGCATCCGACTTCGTTGTAGGTTGGCGCAAGATTGATGAAATTCGCGCAAAGTGGAATTTGGAAATGGCAGGGTATGACGCGATTGTCCTACCCACGGCTCCGATCCTTCCGCCAAACCAAAAACGTCTTCTCTCGGACCATTCATACTATTCTTCACGGAATTTACTGGCATTGCGAAATACCAGAATTGGGAATTTGCTTGGACTATCGGCTCTAACGTTGCCCACAAGTGTGGCGTCGGCTGGATTTATGTTGATGGGAAAGCCCATGGGCGAAGAGGCGTTGCTTAGAATTGGGCGTGCTGCGGAAATTGCACTTGCTCAATAGGCTGACCTAAATGCCACATGCATATGGCCAAGCTGCGGATAACAACGGCGTTTTTCTGGACCAAATCCCTTTGCGCAGGTAGTCTCGAAACATACGGGGCGCTTATGATCCCGACATTGAGGCATATATGGTTTTTCCAGAGCGGTTTTCGAATCTGCCAGAATACGCATTTCCGCGTTTAAGAACGCTATTGGACTCGCACGCACCCGGCGGCGAGCCATTTGCTATGACCATCGGCGAGCCGACACATCCGTTCCCACCCTTTGTTACTGACGTAATCGCTGAAAATGCTGCGGGTTTTAACCGATATCCTCCAAATGATGGCGCGCCAGAACTCTTGGCCTCGATCGCTGGATGGATTGAACGGCGCTATAATGTTGCCCTGCCCAGTTCTCAGATTATGACTGTGAATGGCTCACGGGAAGGGCTGTACAACGCGGCGATGGCGCTTTGCCCTGAAAGTAAAAACGGCGTTCCGGTTGTGCTTATTCCTAACCCGTTTTATCAAGTTTACGGGATTGGCGCAATTTCGGTGAACGCTGAATCCGTTTATGTTTCCGCCGAGCGTGAGACGGGGTACATGCCGAATTACGCTGGATTAGAGCCTGAAACTCTGCGCCGTACGGCCCTCGCTTATATCTGTTCGCCGTCTAATCCACAGGGTGCCGTCGCAAGCCGCGCTTATTGGAAAGAATTGATCACCCTTGCCGAGAAGTTTGATTTTCAAATTCTAGCGGATGAGTGTTACTCCGAAATATATCGGGTTGATGCACCGGTTGGTGTACTTCAAGTTGCTGCAGAAATGGGTGCTGATCCCGAACGCGTCGTGATTTTTCACTCCTTATCGAAGCGGTCAAACCTGCCTGGCTTGCGGTCTGGATTTATTGCGGGTGGCCCAGAGACGATGGCGCGTTTGAGCTTGCTTCGGGCCTATTCTGGCGCCCCTTTGCCTCTGCCACTGCAAATGGCGGCCGCAAAAGTCTGGGATGATGAGGCACATGTAGTTGCGAACAGAAAGCTCTATGCGGAAAAATTCGATATTGCGGACGAGATATTCGACGGCATCGAAAACTACGAATCTCCCGAAGCCGGTTTTTTCCTTTGGCTTCCGGTTGAGGATGGAGAGGCAGCAGCGTTAAAGCTTTGGCGCGATACGGGTGTACGGGTTCTTCCCGGCGCATATCTTAGTCGCGACATAAACGGACATAATCCGGGTCAGGGCTACATTCGTGTCGCCCTCGTGGCCCCAAAAGAAGAGGTGCGGGCGGGTCTGAAGAAGATCCGAAACTGTATCTATAGCGAAGGATAGTAGAGTATGGCGTATCAAACACGGCAACGAGACCCATTGTTGGACTCCAATGTAACGGCCGCCATCGAAAGACGCGGCAAAGAACTCATTGGTGTCGCAATGGTCGTTGCAGGCCTGTTGACGACGTTGATACTTGCGTCTTACTCGCCCACAGACCCGAGTTGGTTTTCCGCCACAAGCGCCCCGATCCAAAACTGGTTGGGTGGCTTTGGTGCGGCGATCGCGTCGCCACTTTTCATTATCGCAGGCGTAGCGAGTTGGGGTGTTCCCATTGCGATGCTTGTTTGGGGTGTGCGATTTGCGGCGCATCAAGGCGAAGAGCGCGCTATCTCACGGTTGATTTTCCTACCGATTTGGATTGCGATTTTTTCGGTTCATGCCGAAACTTACGCGCCATCCGTAAGCTGGGATCACAGCTTTGGGTTGGGCGGTATGTTCGGTGAAATGGTGTCCGGAGGATTGCTCAACGCAGTTGGCGTTACAACGACGGTCGGTTTCAAACTGTTTTCGCTGGTTTCTGGCGTGGCAATGTTGGGGGCTGCTGTCTTTGTGTTGGGCTTCACTAAACCTGAGTTGCGCGTTATCGGCCGGTTCCTCCTCGTGGGTTTGATCATGGGGTACGCGCGCCTAATGACCCTCATGGGGCGTGGTGCGAATGAAGCTGTTCTGGCCGCGAAACGTGTTCAAGAGAGCCGGAACGAGCGCCGTGAAATGGCGGCTCGCATTGCGGAGGAAGACGCGGTTTTCGAAGAGCATCTAGACGGTGATTTTAACGTACAGCCCGTGGTTGCTCGCCCTCAACAAGCTCATCGGCCGGCACAGGTTGTGCGTGCGGAACCTGTTCTTTCGGCACCGAAATCGCGTGCCGCCCCTGCACGTGACATCCAAGAACCCGCACAGGTCTTGGCCGCTCCCGCCCCCATGGCTGCACCGACACATGCGGCACCTGCTCCTAAACCGGGTTTGTTTGCGCGCGTACCTTTGCTGAAAAAACGTAGCCCTGCGCCTGTTCAAGACATGCCCGCTGCCAAGGTTGAGGCGTCAGGCGAAATGGACGACGAGGCTCGAATCAAAGCGCGAATTTCTGAGATCATCAAGTCTCGTGTGCGTCATGCGCCGCGTGCCAGTGTTCGGGCAGAGCCCAAAATGCTACGATCCCAAAAACCGGCCCCCTTGGTTCTGAATTCCCCTGCCACAGTCGAAGATTTTGCAGAATACGATGTGGAAGAGGCCGTGTTAGAGACTGACACCTATGAGTATCCGCAGGAGGTAGAACCGCAGATTGCGCCTGATATCGCCCCGACGCCGCCACCTGTTGCCAGAGTGGCCGCACCCCAACTTCCTTCTGCGCCGATCACAAAACCTATGGTTCAACACGGGGCACGCAAACCGATCCTACCTTCGCGTCAGGCCCAAGCCGAGGCGCAACCTGCGTTGCAATTTGACGAATCCGCGACCGAGTTTGAGTTACCGCCCCTCTCGCTTTTGGCCAGCCCAGGTTCGGTTCAGCGCCACATTTTGTCGGATGAAGCGCTCGAAGAAAACGCGCGGATGCTTGAAAATGTATTGGACGATTATGGCGTGAAAGGCGAAATCGTCGCCGTTCGACCCGGCCCAGTTGTCACGATGTATGAACTTGAGCCTGCGCCCGGTTTGAAAGCCAGCCGTGTTATCGGCCTTGCGGATGATATTGCGCGCTCAATGTCGGCGCTTTCCGCGCGCGTTTCCACCGTACCTGGTCGCTCGGTTATTGGGATCGAGTTGCCCAACGTAAACCGTGAAATGGTTGTGCTGCGCGAAATTCTTGCGGCGCGGGATTTCGGCGATTCCAGCATGAAATTGCCGCTTGCTTTGGGTAAGGATATTGGTGGGGAACCGATCGTAGCCAACCTCGCCAAAATGCCCCACCTTTTGATTGCGGGGACGACCGGCGCGGGTAAATCCGTGGCGATCAACACGATGATTTTGTCGCTGCTTTATAAATTAACACCCGAAGAGTGCCGCCTGATTATGATCGACCCGAAAATGCTTGAGTTGAGTGTTTATGATGGCATCCCCCACTTGCTTAGCCCCGTCGTAACAGACCCTAAAAAGGCCGTTGTGGCCCTGAAATGGGTCGTTGGCGAAATGGAAGAACGCTATCGCAAGATGTCCAAAATGGGCGTGCGGAATATTGATGGCTATAATGGGCGCGTTAGTGACGCACTTGCGAAGGATAAAATGTTCAGCCGAACCGTGCAAACGGGCTTTGACGATGAAACCGGTGATCCTACTTTTGAAACCGAAGAATTCGCACCGGAAAAGATGCCCTATATCGTTGTCGTCGTCGACGAGATGGCGGACCTTATGATGGTCGCAGGTAAGGAAATCGAAGCTTGCATTCAGAGGCTTGCCCAAATGGCGCGTGCCTCAGGTATCCACCTGATTATGGCCACGCAGCGTCCGTCTGTTGACGTTATCACAGGGACGATCAAGGCCAACTTCCCGACCCGTATTTCGTTCCAAGTGACCAGCAAGATCGACAGTCGTACGATTCTTGGCGAAATGGGCGCCGAGCAACTTTTGGGTATGGGTGACATGCTTTATATGGCTGGCGGCGGTAAAATTAACCGTATTCACGGCCCGTTCTGTAGCGATGAAGAAGTCGAGGAAGTTGTGAACCACCTCAAGGCCTATGGCACGCCCGAATATATGTCTGGTATTGTTGATGGGCCTGCAGAGGGTGCGGAGAGTGAAATCGACCTCGTGCTTGGCCTTGGCGGAAACACCACGGGTGAAAACGCGCTCTATGACCAAGCGGTTGCGATTGTGTTGAAAGATCGGAAATGTTCGACCTCTTATATCCAACGTAAATTGGCCATCGGCTATAACAAGGCCGCGCGTCTTGTTGAGCAAATGGAAGACGAGAACTTAATTTCCGCAGCCAACCACGTCGGGAAACGCGAAATTTTGGTGCCCGAGCAATAGATAACGGCAGATAAACGCTTTGTGATTTCGGCTGGGTAGTAATCTGGCCGAAAGCAGTTAAGTATAAATACATGAAACATTTACGCTTCCTTTTAGTACCCGTTTTGGCTGTCAGCATGGCTTTGCCTGCGGCTGCCGAGAAAATCTCTCTCAAGGAGATTTCCAACTATTTCAATAGCTTCTCAACCGCTCAGAGTCGCTTTAGCCAAGTGAACGCCGATGGCTCAAAATCATCGGGCAATATGTTTATGCAAAGGCCGGGCAGGGCGCGGTTTGAGTATGATAAGCCTGACGACACGTTGGTGATTGCCGGCGGGAGCCAAGTGGCCATCTTTGACCAGAAATCCAATACGGGACCCGAGCAGTATCCGCTCAACCGCACGCCATTAAGCATTATTCTTGCGAAAAATGTGAACCTTGGCGGAGCGAGAATGGTCGTTGGGCATGGCACACGCGGTACAGATACCGTTGTGCGCGCCCAAGATCCGAAAAATCCCGAATACGGAAGTATTGATCTCATCTTTGAAGCGAATCCGACGCGCCTTATCGAATGGATAATTAACGACGCGGCGGGAAATGCGGGCACGCGCGTTATTTTTGGCGATTTCAAGACTGGCGTGAGTTTACCCGCCAGCCTCTTTAATATTACGCTCGCCTCGAGAGAGCGATAGTCTGTGCGGCCTAAATCTTGCCGCACTGCCTAAGTTGGGCTTCGTAAAGCCTCGAACGGTCGTCGACGCTTTGTGAAACTCTAATGAGCCATGCTTTGGAATTGTGCGATCCGCGCGCGTAGCCGGCTCTGCCTTCATGGTAGGCAAGATACTGGTTGCGCGCATCTGCTTTGGAAATCCCGAGCTTGCGCGCACTTTCGTCCATGTACCAACCCATGAAATCGACAGCGTCAGAAAAATCGTCGCGCTTAGCGCTGCGACGTCCAGTAGACGCGCGATACTCATCCCAAGTCGCATCCAACGCCTGACTATAGCCATAGGCAGAACTTTGACGGCCCATAGGTATGATACCCAGTGCATACTGATGTGGCGTGCGCGCATTGCCGATGAATTTGCTCTCTTGGTAAAGAGTCGCCATTTGCACGTTTATTGGAATATCCCAGCGCCGCTGGGTTTTTTTCATAGCCTTGTAATATTTACCGCGCTGATTGAGGATTGAACAGGCGTCGTTTAAATTGCGTGGGGCGGAATTATCACCCCCACCGCATGCGGCGACCAGAATCATCAATACTGTTGCGCGAAGAAGTCTGCTCATATGCCCCTCGCTTTTTTTCAAACAGGATAACGTAATTTCACCCATTTGGAAATAACAATCAGTTGATTTTAGATCAGGAATCCAAGCGCGAGGGGAATCACGGCGACAGAAATGAGGGTTGAAACCACAACAAGGCCAGCAACGGCATTGGAATCAGCCCCATATTTCTCGGCTAGCATGTAGGATGTGACAGCAACGGGTGTCCCGACTTGCAGGATCAAAACCGCCAGTGCCACATGTGGGAGATCCAGCCACACACCGATTCCGGCGGCCACACCGATACAAATCGCAGCCTTAAGGAGGGAAAGCCAAAACGCTTGCCCCAACCGCCCCGGCTTTAATCGCGCGACTGCGACACCAAGCGTTATGAGCATCATCGGAATAGCCATTTGCCCCACAAGTTCAAGCGCGTTCGTCAAAAATTTCGGGGTTTCCCAGCCTTGCCACATGAAGATCGCACCAAGTAGTGTGGCGCCGACCATCGGCTCCTTAAGGACTTTGCTCAAATTGCCCCCACCAGAGACAATCCAGACCCCAAAAGTAAAACTCCAGATCGCCATTACTGCAAAGACTACAATGGCATAGGCGAATCCTTCTTCGCCAAATGCGAAGTACGCAAGGGGGAGGCCAACGTTACCTGTATTGCCGAAAATGAGGGAGGGGAGGAAGCTGCGGACGTCCAATTTCAACGCGCGCACGACGAGGTAAAAGACCAGCGTCAAGACGGCATAGGTAATGACCGATGCGACGAGCAATAGCGACAGCGCCGACGGGTCAATTTTGGTTTGCATCAAAGCGACGAAGATCAATGCGGGGATCGATATAGTCATCGCCATGCCGGTTACAAACTGTACGCGGTACTCAAATCCGAGCCGCACCCAGACGTATCCGATGCTTGCTAAAATGAAGACAGGAGCGACAATTTCGAGGACTGTTAAAACTACGTCCACAGTCTGTTTCCAGCATTTTGCGTCTCTATCATGGACAATCCCCGTCTCCATTGTTTAGTAACCTTATGGGGAGCTATTAAGCTATGCTGAAGACACGTGCAAAATATTATCTTGGCCAAGTTGTTCGCCATCGCAAACATCCGTTTCGCGGTGTGGTTTTCGATGTCGACGCTATGTTTGCAAATACCGATGAGTGGTATGAGGCGATCCCTGCCGAGAGTCGCCCCAACAAAGATCAGCCGTTTTACCATCTGCTGGCCGAAAACGATAAGAGCTACTACGTCGCCTATGTTTCCGAGCAGAACCTCATTGCGGATTATACGGGGATTCCGATAAGCCACCCTGATTTGAGTGACATGTTCGGTGATTTTGAAGACGGAAGCTATCCGCTTCAGTTCCAGCTCAATTAACCCCTAATACCCCAAAGCACAGCCATCTTTACGGGGATCGGAAGCGCCCTGAAGGACGCCTCGCTCCCAATCAATGAGAATCGCTTGGGCACCGCCGATTGCAGTATCCGGGGTGGATAACGTGTGCCCCAATGCTTCGAGTTCCTGCTGAACTTTTGCAGAATAGCCGCGCTCGATGTTCATAACCCCAGCGTCGCTAAAACTGCGCGGCGCGTCTATTGCTGCCTGTGGGTGCATGCCAAAGTCCGCTGTGTTCGAGACGAATCGCGCGTGCCCGTTGGGTTGATACGCGCCGCCCATAACACCGAAAGGCATGATAACTTTGCCGTTCTGTTTGAGCATACCCGGAATGATCGTGTGCATAGGGCGTTTGCCGCCTGCGGCCTCATTTGGGTGGCCTTTGTTCAACGTGAAACCCGCGCCACGGTTTTGAAAGAGGATGCCGAATTTATCCGACGCAAGGCCCGACCCAAAGCTGTGAAAGATAGAATAGATCAAAGAAACAGCCATGCGATTGCGATCGACGACCGTAATGTAAATGGTGTCCTTATGAACGGATTCCGAAAGTGGAGCGGCAGCGGCCATCGCGCGCTTAGGGTCAATCAACGCGGCGAGTTGTTCTGCTGTCTTTGCGGCTAACATATGGTCCAGTCGGCCCACATAATCCGCATCAGAAAGGAACCTGTTGCGCGCGTCATAAGCAAGTTTGGCGGCTTCGGCCTCAACATGCGCGCGCTGGCTACCGAATGGATCCATAGAAGCGATATCGCAATGACCGAGGATATTGTTCATTAGAATGGCGGTTGCGCCTTGGCCATTGGGTGGATGCTCGAACAATTCGAGATGTTTATAGGTTCCCGAAATCGGGGTCGTGTACGCGCTAGTTTCTGTTTCAAAATCGTCGAGAGTGTGGGTTCCGCCAAGCGCTTGTAGGGAGTCGACCATGTCTTGGGCAACTTCTCCAGTGTAAAACGCATCTCGTCCGTCCAAGGCGATGCTACGCAGAACTTCTGCTTGTTGTGGCGCTCGGAAAATTTGCCCAACTTCAGGGGCTTTCCCGTCGATTAGGTAGTAGTCGCGGGCAACACCCTGAAGGGAGTCCTCAGCGATCCTCCAGTCCATTTGGGTGCGTGGTGCAACCGGAATACCCGCCGTTGCATAGTGAATCGCGGGGGCCAATGAACCCGCTAATCCCATTTTTCCATAATCTTTTGAAAGCCGACAAAAGGCGTCGATCGCACCCGGAATTGTGATAGACGCGACGCCCCCGACGGGCATTGTCTTGTGCCCGTCTGCGCGCAATATTTCTGCGGATAATCCGGCTGGCGCGCGGCCCGAGCCATTTAGGGCGATGATATCGTTGCCGTCTGCGGGTTTAACCAGAACGAAACAGTCGCCGCCTATTCCTGTCATTTGGGGTTCGCAAACGCCAAGGACAACAGCGCCCGCGATCGCAGCATCAACCGCATTTCCACCAGCTTCCAAAATTTGGCAAGCGATTTTCGCCGCTAAAGGGTGCGAAGTGGCACACATACCGTTTTCGGCAAAAACTGGGGAACGTCCGGGTAGTTGAAAATCACGCATGCTGGTCTCCTCATGTTAGAAACGGAGACTAGAGCGGCTCTGGCGGTATTCCAAGTTCGAAATGGGGGGAAGTAGTGCCTCGACGCTGCGGTACTGGGTGGGGGCTGTAAATCACAGCGTCGAGGGAAGCTTTATGCAGCTACAAGTTCAATATGCTGTTCAACTCAGGCGGCGTTAAGGTGCGAATAGGGCAATTTCGCGGCATTTGAAGCTCCCCCTAATTCAGGCAGGCTTACTAAGGCGCTTTAAGGGCCCGTTTACTAGAAAGCTGAAAGCTCAAGTGATTTTTTGCGCCAATTCTGCTGTACACAAGGTCTTCGGCGATTTCATGGATGATAAGCCAACCCCATCCCCCCTCGGGGAGATCATCAAGCGGACAATCCAAATTCGTCAGAGTCGCTTGAGGGAGGGAATAGCGGGGCATTGGATCGCCGTGATCGATGATTTCAATAGCCAAGTGTGAACCATTTGCGGAAATGGAAATGAGAATTGGTCCAGGATCTCCATTAGCGTAGGCGTGTTCCACGATATTGTTCATAACCTCAGCCATAACCAATTCGGTCACACTACAATTCTCTCCTGAAAACCCAAAAGCCTTTAGCTGCTCGAGTATAGTTTCAAGTGCAGATCGGACTGCCAAGGCATTTCCCGGAAGGGTAAGATTAATGTGCTGCATACCCAAGTCTTCTGGCATAAAGAGGAGCTCACTCAATGGTCATTTATAGCTTAGGAGGCGCATGAAGTTGCTGCCCCAGCATTTGGGTGGATGATAAAAACCGTGTCCATTCGCGTAAGTTTAAATACTTTTTCAACAGCTCCGGTAAGGCCGGCAATTTCAAGGGTTCGTTCGCTCCCAAGTTGCTTCATGGCGGCAACAACTGCACCGAGGCCACTACTGTCGAGGAAATTCACATTCGACAGGTCAAGAATGACTCGTTTAAAGCCGTTTTCCGTAACTTCCCGCATTTTATCTTTGAATTGAACGGCGACCGCCGAGTCGATTCGTTGTGCGTCGACCGTGGCGATGAGGGCGTCGTCTACTACTCTGGATGAAATTTCCAAAATCTTGCTCCATGTGTTGGTTGCTATTAGACTAGGCGCCAATCGTTACCATTCGGTATGCATAATCCAGCGAATGCCAAAAAAGGGAAATTCCCATGAAAGAAGTTGTAATTGTCGGGGCCGCCCGCACGCCTATGGCCGGTTTGCAGGGGGATTTTGCAGAAGTGACCGCCGCCGAACTGGGGGGAGTCGCGATTGCGGCCGCTTTAGAAAGCTCGACACTCTCACCAATTGATGTCGGCGAGCTTCTTATGGGATGCGTTTTGGGCGCGGGGCAGGGCCAAGCACCCGCACGCCAAGCCGGTTTCGTCGCAGGTTTGGGCGAGGCCGTCCCCGCAACGACGCTCAACAAAATGTGCGGATCGGGTATGAAAACCACCATGGTTGGCTTCGACCAAATAGCACTGGGCCAAAGTGATGTCGTGATTGCCGGTGGCATGGAGAGCATGTCTCTCGCGCCCTATCTGCTGCCTAAAATGCGCAGCGGTGCCCGTATTGGTCATGGTCAAGTTATGGATTCTATGTTTCTGGATGGCCTTGAAGACGCCTATGATAAGGGTCGTTTGATGGGGACATTCGCCGAGGATTGCGCAGAGAAATATCAGTTTACCCGCGAAGCCCAAGACGATTTTGCGTTGACGTCCTTGTCTCGTGCCGTTGCTGCGCAGGAAAACGGCGGTTTTACCAATGAAATTGCGCCGGTTACCGTGAAAACGCGACATGGCGAGACAATCGTTTCAAAAGACGAGCAACCCGCAAAAGCACGTCCAGAAAAAATTCCTACCTTGCGGCCAGCGTTTCGCAAAGATGGAACGGTGACTGCGGCGAATGCCTCCTCGATTTCCGACGGTGCAGCAGCGCTGGTCCTCACGAACTCCGAAACAGCCGCTGCGAAAAACCTGCCCGTGCGTGCGCGGATTATGGGGCACGCGAGCCACGCCCAAGCGCCCGGTTGGTTTACGACGGCCCCCGTACCCGCTGCGCAAAAACTTCTGGCCCGCTTGGGGTGGAGCGTTGACGATGTGGATCTTTGGGAGGTGAACGAAGCTTTTGCCGTTGTCCCGATGGCCTTCATGACCGAAATGGGAATCCCGCACGACAAACTCAATGTGAACGGTGGCGCCTGTGCGCTGGGCCATCCGATTGGCTCTTCTGGGGCGCGGATCATCGTGACCTTGCTCAATGCTTTAGAGGCGCGCGGCCTCAAGCGGGGTGTTGCTGCGATTTGCATCGGGGGTGGCGAGGGCACAGCCATCGCGATCGAACGACCATGATGGCGGATTATGCAACCCTAACGAAAACAATCGCGAGCCTAACTGAGGGCGAGACGGATGAAGTTGCACTAATGGCGACGGTGGCTTGTGAATTTCACCATGCGGATGCGCGGTTTGACTGGACGGGGTTTTACCGGAATGTGGGCAATGATTTACTCAAGATTGGCCCGTACCAAGGGGGGCACGGGTGCCTGCAAATCCCGTTTTCGCGTGGCGTTTGCGGTGCTGCGGCCCGTACGGGCGAAGCGCAACTTGTGCCGGATGTGAATGCGTTTGAAGGGCATATCGCCTGCGCCAGTAGCACCCAGTCTGAATTGGTACTTCCTGTATTTGGCAAGGGCGGTCGATTGATAGGTGTTTTCGATATTGATAGTAATTTGCGCGATGCATTTTTACAGGCGGATTCAGTGTCTATTGCAGCGATTTTGGCAGATGTTTTCAGGGATATTTGAGGAGAGATTCCATGCGGGGAAGTTGTTTATGCGGCGGTGTTTCGTTTGAACTCGAGGGTGAAATGCGCGATCCAATCGCGTGTCATTGTAGCCAATGCCGCAAAACATCGGGGCATTACCGGGCGGCCACGGCGGTACCATTCGACAAGCTCAAAGTTCACTCCGACTCCAGCCTTGCTTGGTATCGATCCTCCGATTATGCGCAACGCGGTTTTTGCAATAAATGCGGTAGTTCCTTGTTTTGGAAAATGGAGGGGGAAGATACAATTTCCATTGGCGCGGGCGCATTAGAAGCTCCTACCGACTTCAAAATCAAAACCCATATTTTTACCGAGGACAAGGGCGACTATTACGAAATCGAAGAAGGTCCTGAACAACTGGCCAAGTACTAGATTTCCCGCTATCACCCCCTCATGAGTGATGCATATAATCCGCCCCAAGACCCACTAGATGTCCTTCATCTTGACCACCAACTGATTGTGGTGAACAAACCCGCAGGCTTGCTGTCTGTACCAGGCAAGGGCGAGCATTTGGCCGACTGTCTTATTGCGAGGGTACAGGCGGCCTTTGCGGATGCCCTTTTGATCCATCGCCTAGACCGTGATACTTCGGGGGTTATGGTCTTTGCACTGACGCGTCACGCGCAACGCCATATAGGCCTGCAGTTCGAAAAGCGGCAAACCAAGAAAACCTACGTGGCCCGCGTCTTTGGGCTTATGAAGGAAAAAACCGGAACCGTGGATTTACCGCTAATTGTGGATTGGCCAAATCGTCCCCTTCAGCACGTGAATTATGAAACGGGCAAGCAGGCCATCACGGACTGGAAAGTCGTGAAATACGAAGAAATCGCAACGCGCGTTCGCTTGTTTCCGAAAACGGGCCGCAGCCACCAACTCCGGGTGCATATGTTGGCAATCGGCCATCCAATTTTGGGTGATCCGTTTTATGCAACAGTGGAAGCCCGCGATGCGCCCCGCATGATGTTGCACGCAGAAGAGTTGCGTTTGCGCCACCCCGAAGGCGGACAAGGCCAACGATTTCGGGCTGTTTGTCCATTTTAAGAAACGACTGGGCGCCCCCATAGAACTCTTGGGTTTGCGCCCTTATATATTAACTAACAACAATTTAACAGGAGACCCACATGGCACTTCGCATTAACGATATTGTTCCAGATTTTACGGCTCAAACCAGCGACGGCGAGATTACATTCCACGATTGGATTGGCGATTCTTACGCTATCTTGTTTAGCCACCCGAAAGATTTCACCCCCGTTTGCACGACCGAATTCGGCGCAGTTGCGCAATTGGCCGACGAATGGGCCGCGCGCAATACCAAGGTGATTGGTGTTTCCGTGGATGGTGTCGAAGACCACAAGAAGTGGAAGAACGACATTTCCAAATACGCTGGCGTATCAGCAGGATTCCCAATTATTGCTGACGAAGGTTTGGCCGTTTCCAAAGCTTTCGACATGTTGCCCGCTGAAGCTTATTTACCCGATGGCCGCACCCCTGCGGATAGCCAGACAGTGCGCTCTGTCTTCATCATTTCTCCCGACAAGAAGCTTCTGTTGTCCATGACTTACCCAATGAACGTTGGCCGCAACTTTGCGGAAGTCCTGCGCGCACTTGATGCGTTGCAAACGGCGGCGGGCCACGGCGTAGCATTGCCAGCCAACTGGACACCGGGCGGCGATGTTGTCATTCCGGTTGCCGTAAGTGATGCGGATGCCAAAGCTAAATTTGGTGAATTCACAACACACTTCCCCTATCTTCGTACCGCGCAACTGCCAAAATAAGAACGCGCTTTATCGAGAAACAAAAAAGGCCCCAGATTGCTCTGGGGCCTTTTCTATTTTGCGAAAGAGGGAAGTTTAACCTTCGCTTTTCTCTTCTACGATCTCTGCGCCAGTTTCCTGATCGACAACTTTCATCGACAGGCGAACTTTGCCGCGTTCGTCAAAGCCCAAAAGCTTAACTTTCACGTCTTGGCCTTCTTTGAGAACGTCAGATGGGTGATTCAAGCGACGGTTCTCGATTTGAGAAACGTGTACCAGACCATCGCGCTTGCCAAAGAAGTTCACAAAAGCGCCAAAGTCGACGATTTTCACAACTTTACCGTTATAAACAGAGCCAGTTTCAGGCTCTGCAACGATTGAGTAGATCATGTCGTAGGCTTTTTTGATGGCTTCCGCGTTTGCGGATGCGATCTTGATGACGCCATCGTCGTTGATGTCGACTTTTGCGCCAGACATTTCAACGATTTCACGGATCACTTTACCACCAGAACCAATCACTTCGCGGATTTTGTCTGTTGGAACCTGCATAGTCTCGATGCGCGGTGCGTGTGCCGAGAATTCGCTGGCTTCTGTCAAAGCTTTGGACATTTCACCAAGGATATGGATGCGGCCGTCTTTGGCTTGAGCCAAGGCTTTTTCCATGATTTCTGGTGTGATGCCTGCGATTTTGATGTCCATCTGCAGGGAGGTAATCCCAGCTTCAGTACCCGCAACTTTGAAGTCCATGTCGCCAAGGTGATCTTCGTCGCCGAGGATGTCGGTAAGGATCGCGTAGGAGCCATCTTCTTCAAGGATCAGGCCCATTGCAACACCAGCAACCGCTGCTTTCAATGGAACGCCCGCGTCCATCATCGACAAGGAGCCGCCACAAACGGAAGCCATCGAAGAGGAACCGTTGGACTCAGTGATCTCGGATACAACGCGCAGGGTATATGGGAAATCAGTTGGAGCCGGTAGAACTGCCTGAAGCGCACGCCAAGCCAATTTTCCGTGACCAATTTCGCGACGGCCAGTGAAGCCAAAGCGACCAACTTCGCCTACGGAGTAGGGAGGGAAGTTGTAGTGCAGGATAAAGTTGGAACGGTATGTGCCAGTCAGCGCGTCGATCATTTGCTCGTCGTCGCCGGTGCCCAATGTCGTTACAACGAGGCCCTGAGTTTCGCCACGTGTGAACAGCGCGGAGCCGTGTGTACGTGGAAGGAAGCCAGTTTCGGAAACGATTGGACGTACGGTTGTTGTGTCGCGGCCATCGATACGACGGCCCGTTTTAACAACGTCACCACGAAGGATCTTGCTTTCAACTTTCTTGAGAGCGGAACCGAGGTTCTCGTCTGCAAGTTGTTCCTCAGTGAGGGCAGCTTTGATCACATCACGTGCAGCAGCAACCGCGGTTGTACGCTCTTGCTTGTCGGTGATTGCATAGGCAGCACGCATTTGCGTTTCGCCAGCCGCCATCGCAGCATTGAACAGATCGGAGTAGTCTGGTGCTTGGAAGTCGAACGGTGGTTTCGCACAGTCTTCGGCCAATTCAATGATCAAGTCGATCACAGGTTGGAAAGCGTCGTGGGCGAATTTAACCGCGCCGAGCATTTCAGCTTCTGAAAGCTCATATGCTTCGGATTCAACCATCATCACGGCGTCTTTTGTACCGGCTACAACAAGGTCGAGGCGCTGCTCGGGGTTGTTGCGAAGCTGGTGCATGTCGTCACAGGATGGGTTCAGCGTGTATTCGCCGTCCACAAAGCCAACGCGAGCAGCAGCAATCGGGCCCATGAAAGGAGCGCCAGAGATTGTCAAAGCAGCGGAAGCCGCGATCATTGCAACAACATCAGGGTCGTTAACAAGGTCGTGCGACAGAACTGTACAGATCAACAGAACTTCGTTTTTGAAGCCTGGAACAAACAAAGGGCGGATCGGACGGTCAATAAGACGGCTTGTTAGTGTCTCTTTTTCCGTAGGACGCGCTTCGCGTTTGAAAAAGCCACCTGGAACTTTACCAGCGGCATAATATTTTTCACCGTAGTGAACAGTCAAAGGGAAGAAGTCTTGACCCGGCTTTTGCGTTTTAGCAAAAGTAACGTTGGCCATAACCGAGGTCTCGCCCAAAGTGGCGATAACCGAACCATCGGCTTGGCGGGCAACTTTACCCGTTTCGAGTGTGAGCGTTTCATCGCCCCACTCCATGGATTTCTTAGTTTCAGTAAACATTCATCGTTTCCTAATAGGGAGCATGCTGGGCGTTCCCAGTCTCCCGTTTCAATGGCGGCCGCATTGCCGCCGACTCCCTTATCATTTCTTTCACGGCGCCGGAGTCAGGGAGCCACGTCTCAGATGCACGGCGCATACAGGAAAATAGGGCGTTTGGGAACAGGAATTCTGTTTTTGAGACAACTGAGAGGACAGAACCTAGCCGTGAGGTGGGAAGGCGGCGGATTTTGGCCAGTCGTGAAGGCTTTTGTTATGAACGGAACGGTCTGATGGAGTCCTAAAGTACCTCGTATCTCGACGTTATCAAACCAGATGGAAATGACATTGAATCTAAAAGTCGGAGGTCAATATCGGCATCCAATGCTCCGAACATCCGTTTGCCCTCCCCAATTAGGATAGGAACAATCGTCACTGTCATAACAGCAATCAATCCCTCTCGCATGAAGCTTTGGATAATTTTACCCCCGTCGATATAGGCACGCTTCCAGCCTTGTTCTGATAGGGATACCATAAGTTGGCGAGGGGCAAGCGCACTGACGGTAACCGTTTTACGAAGTTCTTCGGGAATATCGTCTGGCTTCATTGTCTTGCTCAGTACGACAACCGGCTTTTCGTAGGGCCAAACACCAAGGGACTGAATAGTCCGAAAGGAACCACTCCCCATCACCAGCCCATCGACTGTTTCCATGAACTCAGCATTGCCATGTTCTTCACCATCGGTTTTCTGCTTCATCAACCAATCAAGACCAAAGTTTTCGCGCGCCACAAATCCATCGAGACTCATCGCCATAAACATATGACCTGTTGTCATTTTCAATTCTCCTGAGTGTTTATCATGAAGTATCGCACACGGACGTTTTATATGGACAAACAGAAGTCCGAGATGTGGGCTCGGTGGCAACGCGGAGATTCAATGAGCTCTATTGGCCGTCACTTCAATCGTGCGTCTTCGTCGATTTTCCCTCATTTTGCGCGAACCGGTGGGATCCGCCCCGCTGATCGCACGCGGTCGCGGCATGCTTTGAGCCTCAATGAACGGGAAGAGATTTCCCGTGGGCTTGTCACAAAACGGTCATTTCGTTCAATCGCACAAAACCTGAATCGGTCCCCTTCAACGATCAGCCGAGAGGTTCGCAGGAACGGCGGGCGCCAAGCCTATCGCGCAGCACGCTCGGACCAACGCGCCTGGGACTGCGCAACGCGACCCAAGTTGTGTAAGCTCTCGTTCAACGATCCTTTGTGCCAGCTGATAGCGCGAAAGCTGTGTCGGAAATGGTCACCACAGCAAATCACTGGGTGGCTCAAACACAGATATCCTGATGAAGAGCAAAATCGCGTGTCACACGAAACGATATATCGCAGCCTCTATGTCCAAACCCGAGGGGTTTTGAAGAAGGAATTGCAGGAATGCCTGCGCAGCCCACGTGCGACCCGACGCTCAAGGCACGCCACTCAAAAGAGCCTTGAATTGCGCAAAATCAAGAATGCTGTTTCGATAAGCGAACGCCCTCCTGAGGTCGAAGATCGTGCCGTTCCGGGCCATTGGGAGGGCGATTTGATCGCAGGATCCAACAACAGCTACATCGCCACCTTGGTTGAGCGTCATTCCCGTTTCGTGATGCTGGCCAAAGTCGCGAACAAAGACACCCAGAGCGTGACAACAGCCCTGATCAAACAAGCACGAAAACTAACCAAGGAGCTCTATAAATCCCTGACTTGGGATCGCGGGTCAGAAATGGCGGGGCATCGAAAATTTACCATAGCCACGAATATCGATGTCTATTTTTGCGATCCTCAGTCTCCGTGGCAACGCGGGAGCAATGAAAATACCAACCGCATTCTGCGTCAGTACTTCCCCAAAGGCACTGATATATCCGGATTTAGCCAAGCCAAACTCAGCGCTGTCGCACGCCAGCTTAACGAGCGACCGAGAAAGACCTTGCAATATCAAACGCCAGCAGAGAAATTTGAGGCATGTGTTGCGTCGACCCGTTGAAACCGCACCGCAGAGCGGTCATTGGAAGAATGTGCTGCAAAATTCTCTATCTATGCGCGCGTATTTCTGATTGGGGCGCCAAGCAATCAACCCTCCAAAACGAAGAACGCCCGCGACACAATGCGCGGGCGTTCTTTGAATTCGGTTTAGGACGCTATTAGCGACGTAGGCCGAGGCGTTTGATCAAGTCTTGGTAACGCTCTTCGGATTTGCCACGAAGATAGTCCAAAAGTTTGCGACGCAAAGCAACCATTTTCAAAAGTCCACGACGACCGTGGTTGTCTTTCTTGTGGGTTTTGAAGTGCTCTGTGAGAGTCGCGATGCGCGAGGTAAGGATAGCAACCTGAACTTCGGGCGAACCTGTGTCGCCTTCTTTGGTTGCGAATTCAGTCATGACGCGTGCTTTGTCTTCTGCAGTAATCGACATCGGGGTCTCCTTGATTAAAGGGTGAATGGCACAAGCCGGGATGTCGTCCAGCAAAGCCCGTGGAGGTTATCCGCCGCAAAACCCAAAGGATTCGGCAACCGGATTTCGCGCGTATAAGTGGATTCTTGTATGAAAGAAAGGGAAAACGTTTTGCATGAAAGCGGCTATGTGCCGATCAAGCTGATTTGTGAAATATCAAAGGAGGTATTTCCTAGTAATCGGGCGATCACAACCCCGTCCAAAAGGACCAGGCTGTTTCCATCTTCGGTTTCAACGCTCACCTCTGGAATTTCGTCGTCCGCAGAATAGTGGACCACAAGCGTGTCCTCGTCTGGGTTGAAATCTGTGATTGTTGCGGCGGTACCTTCGTGAAACCATTCGCCAAGGGCAAAGGTATCATTTCCCTCGCCACCCGTACCAATGTCGTCGTACCCAAGAACAAGTAAGTCATCACCAGCGTTACCGTTCAAATAGTCGCGCACGTCCGTATCTTCTCCGGTTTCTTCATTTAGAACTACACCGCTAATTTGGTCGTCGCCTTCGTTTCCGAAAAGTGCATCGTTGCCTAAGCCGCCAATTAAGACATCATCTCCATTTCTACCTTCCACCAAGTCGTCGCCATTGCCACCAGTTAGAATATTGTCTCCCTCATCTCCTAAGAGGCTGCTGTTTCCTTGGCCGTCAGAGTTCTGGTCGGTTCCCTCATATCCAGCAAGCGTTCCGTTTTCGTTGTCGTCGAACTGGAAATCGTCCCGGTCATCAGTATTGTTGCCACTGCCCTCCGCGTCGTCCTCAAGGATATTACTTGAGGCCCCTCCAATTGAGGTTGATGATTCTGGGATATCGTCGGTCGAATCGTCTTCGTCCGTCACGTCGATATTATTCGACATTACTCCCTCTGCTACGAAACCAATGAATAGCGCACCAAATAGGCCGATAAGACCAAACATAATTTAACCCTCTAACACCGGCTCAAATTGAACCAAACCCCCAGATGAGGCTAGACGATGGTATACTAAATTTATGTTAAGAGCCTTTGGAGTGATCACAACGGCTAGCATGGTTAACTTATGGTACGTGTCTGAAATTTTGCGCGCTATTGCGGCCTATTCCAAACAGTTGGCTGCACGGAGTAGGCTATATAGAGGGGATGCTTGGGATGTCCGGCTTTGGACAAAGCTAAATGAAATAGGGTCTGATTCTCGAGCATTTCCGCAACGGCAGGTCCTCGATTGAGGTGAGCACCATGCGTGCCCCACGCACAGACAATCGTGTCGGCCCACGCGCATCCGTCAAGAATTGTGCGGTCGTTCTCGGGGCCAACAGGATCGGTTGCCGCCCGCATTTTGCGCGGATCCGTATCGCGCCACGCAAAAATGTTGGCCACGCGAAACCCGCCATACCCCAGCGCCCGTGCGCGTCGTTCGCAGCGTTCAACCGTTGGATCGTTTTGCACTTCGGTGGCGGTTGAAGGATTGAGCATGATAAAGAAAACACGCGGGGCGGCCTCGTCCCATACGCGCGTTAGGGAATAGCGATAGGCCTCGCAATCGGAATACACAGCCACGGACGACGCATCGCCTTTTTGATGTGTCCGTGTGAGTGTCATTGTGGCAGGTTAAAGACGCGACTTGGGTGCAGTTCACCCGCTTTGTAGCGCCCAACGGCAACAGCTTTGCCCTCAAAAGACGCCCAGCATTCGTCGCCATATTCCACAGTCGCAGCCAGAACCATTCCGGGATTGCCATTGCGCAAACGCGCCGCCCCTTCGGGGGTGCATTTCACCTCCGGCAGATCGGTCAAACCCGTCTCTAATGGTAGGATATAAGTGTCTAACTTACCAGATTTAGCCAGTTCATCGATTGTGGCGACGGAAATGCCATCTTCTGCGTCAAACGGACCCGACCAGATGCGACGTAAGTCGCGGACGTGGCCATAGCATCCGAGGGCCTCGCCCAAATCCCGTGCAATGGCGCGGACGTATCCGCCTTTGCCACAGGTCATTTCAAGCGTCACATGGTCGGCATCGGGGCGGTCAACGAGAACAAGTTCCTCTACCCACAAGGGACGCGCTGCGATCTCGAATTCTGCATCATCACGCGCCAATTTATAGGCCCGCTCGCCGTCAATTTTCACAGCGGAAAACTTTGGTGGAACCTGCATGGTTTCGCCAACAAAGGGCAACAGCGCCTCTTTGATTGCGGCGTCGTCAGGCCGGGTATCGCTTTCTTTGATGATCTCGCCTTCGGCATCATCGGTGTTTGTGGCTTGTCCCAACCGAACCGTAAACGCATAGGCCTTGAGGGCATCCGTGATGTAGGGGACGGTCTTGGTGGCTTCGCCGAGCGCGATCGCCAAAACGCCAGTGGCTTCGGGATCAAGCGTCCCTGCGTGGCCTGCCTTTTGGGCATCCATCGCCCAGCGCAATTTGTTCACGACGGCACTCGAACTAATGCCTGCGGGTTTATCCACAACAACCCAACCCGAAATATCACGACCCTTGCGCTTGCGCCCCATGAGACTGTCCTATCTTTGTTTCAAGTCGCGCGACCTACCGTTGTCTGGAGGCAGCGTCAATGTGTGATTGGGTTAACGGTCAACGACCAGCCCGACCATTGGTCCCATCGGGAACCCTAAATCGTTGCGGGAATTGGCGGGACTATAGAGGCGCGATATTTTTCCGTCGAAGAATAATGCGTTTGGCAATCCGAGATCGTCGCGGAAAAAGCGGGCGAAATCGTGGAAATTGACGCGCTGATCCGAAATCACGAACACGGCGCGCTTGCCGTCCGCACTGGTGCCGACACCGTTGCGGTAATGTTTGGAAGAACCGTTGGGGATTAGGCGCGGATGCAATTCATTGTCGATAACCAGCATCGGTCCCGACTGGGTCGCGAATTGGCAGGAAGGTCGCTTGGCCTCATAGTCTTCGCTCGTGTAAACCTGCAACTCGGACTTACTGATGCAAAACACGCCGTTAGGGGAGAGGCCAAAATTGCCGTATCCGCCACCATGTTCAAGGGATGTAAGTTGTTGCTCGTTTTCAATATAAAGCCCGACGGGATTGCGATCCTGATGAAACATGCCCGCATTCATGGCAAAAGCGAGCTTTTTCCCCTCGGGTAGCTGGCCGTTGGCGGCACCGAACGTTCCAAGAATATCGCCTTGGTCATTTTTAAGGAATAATCGTAGGTCCTGCCCGAGAGCGACTTCACACGCCGTATACTTGATGTCTTCAAAGTTCGTTTTCTCACATGCGGCAAATGCCGGTGTGACAAGGCCAGCGAGCCATAGGATTATGGCTGCTCTAAGCGTCTTCATCGCCTGCATCATCGGGAACGGCCAGATCGCGCTGCACGTTGTCTTGATCCAAGAGGCGACGTGTTTCGTCCATCCGATCAAACGTGGTGTCGATTTCATAGCGAATTTCGGGCGAGTGTTTGAGCGCCATCTTTTTGGTCACAACCATCCGCAATTCGTGGCGGTTTTGGCGAAGGGACGAAAGCGCCTCTTCTTGGCCTTGCCCACCGAGGGGCAGCACATAGGCCGTTGCGAGACGCAAATCAGGCGTGACGCGAACCTCGCTCACGGTAATGGACATGCGATTGAGGTCTGGATCGTGGATATCACCACGCATCAAGACTTCAGAAAGGGTACGACGGATCAGCTCGCCTACGCGGAGCTGACGTTGTGAGGGGGCCCGACCGGCGCGATTTTGGTTCTTTGCCATGGAGAGCACTTAAGCATGATTGACCCCAAGGGCAACAGGGCTTTGCTTTGGACGGCGCATGGCGTTAAACGGGGGAAAGATCAGATAATGAGGGTGCATCATGAGCCAGAAAACGAAAATCGCCATTACCGGAGCCTCTGGGCGCATGGGGCAGATGTTGATTAAGTCCGTATTAGAGACTGATTCCGCCGAACTTTCGGGTGTTATTGAACGGGCGGGCCATGATTGGGTCGGGCAGGATGTTGGCACCGCGATGGGCGGAAAGGCGCTTGGTGTGCTTGTGTCGGAAGATACCGCGCAAGTTATTGCCGCCGCCGACGTTGTGATTGATTTCACCGCACCTTGCGCAACGCTTGGCTTTGCTAAGGCTGCGGCGGACAGTGGCACCGCTCATGTTATTGGCACAACTGGTCTGTCGGATCGGGATATTGCTGACCTCAATGCATTGGCCGAACGCACGGCGATTGTACGTGCGGGCAACATGAGTCTTGGGGTCAATCTTTTAGTGCAACTGACCAAGAAAGTCGCGGCGGCGCTGGGCGAAGATTTTGATATTGAGGTTGTTGAGGCGCATCATCATCACAAAGTCGATGCCCCATCCGGAACGGCTCTAATGCTGGGCGAAGCGGCGGCCGAAGGGCGTGGCGTTAACCTTGCGGATGTGTCTGATCGGGGTCGCGATGGCATCACGGGCGCGCGCAAGCGGGGCGATATTGGTTTTGCGGTTGTGCGCGGTGGCGACATTGTTGGCGAGCATGATGTGATGTTTGCAGCCCCCGGCGAGCGCGTCGTGCTGCGCCATATCGCGACCGATCGCAAAGTCTTTAGTCGTGGCGCAATCACAGCCGCGCTTTGGGCGGCGAAACAGAAGCCTGGTGCCTATGACATGATGGATGTGCTAGGCCTCTAAATCCTAGAAGTCGACTGCAATCCCATTGCGTTCCCAATCCCCGAATCGCACAGGTTCGGGGCCATCACGACCACCCAGCTCCTTGGCGAGGTCGAGTTTCTGCTTTTTGCGGCGCTCTTCGGCCTCAACTAAGGCCCGTTTTGCGGCTTCGGGCAGATCTGCTTGCTCACTCATGTCAGTAGTCCTTGTTTTGGGCTTGGGCATGATATAACTCAGCCCGCATGTCACAGCAAACCCCCAATTCCGCTTCCCTGCAGGGCCTACCTGCCCGTCGCGCCGCCGTCCAACTCTTAAACGCCGTTACGGTGGAGCAACGACTCATGTCTGAGTTGATGGGGCCGAAGGGTCCCTTGGCCAAGCTTGAGGCGGCTGATCGCGCCCGCGCCCAGCGCCTTGCGACCAATACATTGCGCCATATGGATCGCGCAGACCGCCTTTTGGGGCCGTTCCTGCGCAGCCGTCCAGCCTCTGAAGTGCACAACATTCTGCGCCTCGCTGTGGTCGAGATCTTTGTCGAAGGTGCGCCCTCCCACGGGGTCGGGAACGCCTTGGTGACGATTGCGCGTGAAGAACGCGAAACAACGCATGGCGCAGGCATGGTCAACGCGATTGTGCGGCGCTTGGGTGACATGCCGATGTCCGATTGGGAAAAGCTTCCCGTCCCGCGTTTGCCTAAATGGCTTCGTAAACCCTTGATTGGGGACTACGGCAAGGCCACCGTTGAGGCGATGGAGCTTGCGCATTCCAAGGGCGCGCCGCTTGATTTGTCCTTCAAGGAAGGCGCAATTTTGCCCGAAGGCACCATGTTAGAGACTGGTAGCTTGCGCATTACGGACGCTGGACAGGTGACCTCACTTGCTGGTTTTACCGAAGGTGGTTGGTGGGTCCAGGATGCGTCGGCGGCTTTGCCCGTGGCCATTCTTGCCCCTAAAGCTGGCGAACGCGTGCTGGATCTTTGTGCGGCTCCCGGTGGGAAGACGATGCAACTCGCGGCGGCTGGAGCTGAAGTGACAGCATTGGATATTTCCGAAGCACGGATGGCGCGTGTATCTGAAAACCTGACCCGTACTGGATTGAACGCCGAGATTGTCGTTGCGGATGCGATGGAATTCAAATCTGAGCTGTATGACGCGATCCTTTTGGATGCGCCCTGTACGGCGACGGGGACTATTCGTCGTCACCCCGATCTTCCCTACGCAAAAGACGGTGGTGAATTCCCCGAACTCTTTAAGCTTCAGGAGAATATGATCGATCACGCGCTGAGTCTGCTTAAGCCAGATGGGCGGTTGATTTATTGTACCTGTAGCATCCTGCTTGATGAGGGTGAAATTCAAATTGAAGACGCTTTAAAGCGGCATCCAAATTTGTCGATTGATCGTGCGGCATTAGAAGTGCAAGGTGTTGATCCCGCTTGGATTTCCAAAGAAGGCGGCCTTCGTATCCGTCCAGACTACTGGGCCGACCGTGGGGGTATGGATGGCTTTTATATAGCGGTTCTACGCCAGAACGGTGAATCTACCTAAAATCATCGGTGACACCTAAGCCTGCGCGCCGTATGCTGTGACAACAATAATAGAAACGTCATTACAGGCGAGGCAGGCAGGGTGGCAAACACCGAAGGGATTTCGGCGCGGAGAACGCGCATCGCGAACCGGATTCAGGCGCGCGTAAGTGTGTTGTCACGTCCGGCGACAGGCTTTGTGTCGCAACCTGAGCCTCGCACGATCGGCTCTTTTGCGCGGGGACGCCAGCTTATAGCGGGCAATTTCCTCTTCGCGGGTTTCCTTGTTGAAGCACCTAAAACGCCGATTTGGGATTTGCCCATGCCCGACAAAAGCTTTGAGCAAGATTTGCACGGCTTTACGTGGCTCGATGATCTCGCGGCGGTTGGCGATCTTGAGGCGCGTAAAAGGGCACAAGAATGGACCACCGATTGGATAAATCGATACGGTCGCGGCAAAGGCTCGGGATGGACGCCCGATATGACGGGGCGTCGCGTAATTCGTTGGATTAATCACGCCCTGTTTTACCTCAATGGGCAAAATAGTGCCGCATCCGAAGCGTATTTCAGTGCCCTCGCGCAGCAAACAGCCTTTCTCTCACGTCGCTGGCAAGCCGCAGAGGCCGGGTTGCCACGGTTTGAGGCTCTTACGGGTTTGATTTATGCGGGTTTGGCCCTGACGGGAATGGAACGGCACGTGAAGCCAGCCATGGATGCGTTGGCCAAGGAATGCGTGGATCAAATCGACCTGCAGGGTGGTATCCCAACCCGCAATCCCGAAGAACTTCTGGAGGTGTTTACGCTTCTGACTTGGGCGGCATCTGCGCTCTCGGATGCGGGGCGAATGGCGGCACGCGAGCACCTCAAAGCTATTGAACGTATTGCTCCGACCCTGCGTGCATTGCGGCACTCGGATGGGGGTTTGGCACGGTTCCATGGCGGCGGTCGCGGTCTTGAAGGGCGGCTCGACAATGCGCTTGCGGCGTCTGGGGTTCGGGCGAAATCCCTCACAACTCTGTCGATGGGATTTGCGCGATTACACGCGGGCCGCACCAGTGTGATCGTTGATACAAGTGAGCCGCCGATGGGCAAGGCGTCTTCGGACGGGCATGCCTCGACACTTGCGTTTGAGCTCACTTCGGGGCGGCGTCCACTGATTGTTAATTGCGGTAGCGGAGTTAGTTTTGGCGAAAGTTGGCGGCGCGCTGGGCGGGCCACACCTTCGCACTCAACCTTGAGTTTGGACGGGTTTTCCTCGGCGCGCCTTGGCAAACAAACGCTGGTCGCAGGGCGTAATCAACAGAGCTTAGTGGATGGGCCAAAGGACGTGAAATGCCAGCAATCAACGGGGCAATCGGGCATGAAGCTTGGAGCGAGTCACGACGGGTATTTGGCCACGCATGGTATCCTGCATCAGCGCCGTTTGGACCTTGGGTTTGATGGTCGCGGCCTCGCGGGGCAAGAATCCCTGCTGGCTGAATCGCATGTCAATAAACGCTTGTTTGACGCGCGGATGGATGAGGTGAAATTGCAGGGGATACGGTTTTCCTGCCGATTCCATTTGCATCCAGACGTCGAGGCCGCGCTTGATATGGGCGGAACAGCGGTGTCGCTTGCGCTCAAGAGTGGTGAGATTTGGGTGTTCCGGCACAACAGTTCTGCCCAATTATCGCTCGAACCAAGCGTTTACCTCGAAAAAACGCGATTAAAACCACGTGCGGCAAAACAAATCGTTCTATCTGGGCGCGCAATGGACTATGCGACGCGTGTCACATGGTATCTCGCCAAGGCACAGGACACGCCAAATAGTCTGCGTGACCTTGCTACGGATGAGATACTCAAGCTGTAATTTGCCACTCTGGGGATGCAAAACATGACCGATCAAACACCCGTGCGCCGCGCGCTTCTTTCTGTTTCCGATAAAACTGGCCTTGTTGATTTGGGCCGTGCATTGGCCGAACGCGGGGTCGAACTTTTGTCGACGGGCGGGTCTGCCGCTGCGTTGCGCACTGTGGGACTGACCGTCAAGGACGTTGCCGAAATTACTGAATTTCCTGAGATGATGGATGGTCGGGTTAAAACCCTGCACCCACGCGTACACGGTGGTCTTTTGGCCCTGCGCGACAATCCAGATCACGTCGCCGCAATGGAAGAGCACGGCATCGGACCAATCGACCTTTTGGTTGTGAACCTCTATCCGTTCGAAGAAACCGTTGCCAAAGGCGCGGACTACGACACTTGTATCGAGAATATCGATATCGGCGGACCCGCGATGATCCGCGCCGCGGCGAAAAACCACGGATTTGTCACTACGATTGTCGATGTCCAAGACTACGATGCGTTGATTGCCGATATGGATGCCAACGACGGGGCGACAAGTGATGCGTTCCGTAAAGCCTGTGCTCAAACGGCCTATGCGCGCACGGGGGCCTATGATGCCGCTGTGTCGACTTGGATGGCGGCAGCGATTGGCGAGAAAACACCCCGTCGTCGAGCCTTCGCTGGCACATTGGCACAGGGGTTGCGCTATGGTGAAAACCCGCACCAACATGCCGCATTTTACACCAATGGCGTAGAGCGCGCAGGTGTTGCCACTGCAACCCAGCATCAGGGCAAAGAACTTTCCTATAATAATATCAATGACACGGATGCGGCTTTTGAACTGGTTGCAGAATTTGACCCTGCGCAAGGCCCCGCAGTGGCTATCATCAAACACGCTAACCCTTGTGGTGTTGCCCGTGGGACGAGTTTGGTTGAAGCGTATAAAGCGGCCCTTGCTTGCGACAGCACCTCGGCCTTTGGCGGTATTATCGCGCTGAACCAGCCGCTTGACGGCGCAACGGCCACGGAAATCGCCAAAATCTTCACCGAGGTTGTGATTGCGCCTGAGGCCGACGACGAAGCGAAAGCAATTTTTGCCGCTAAGAAAAACCTGCGTTTGCTCACAACGGGCGGCTTGCCGGACGTGCGCGTTGGTGGCCTGACGTATCGGCCCGTTGCTGGCGGCATGTTGGTTCAGGACAAAGACGTTGGGTTTGTGGACTTCGCCGACCTTAAAGTCGTGACAAAACGTGCGCCAACCGACGCTGAAATGGCGGACCTGCTCTTTGCATGGAAAGTTGCGAAACACGTGAAATCAAACGCCATCGTCTATTGCAAAGATGGCGCAACCGTCGGTGTTGGCGCGGGCCAAATGAGCCGCGTAGATAGCTGCCGCATCGCGGCCCGCAAAGCCGAAGATATGGCCGAAGCGCTGGGCCTTGCTCAACCCCTTACAATTGGGTCGGTTGTGGCGTCGGATGCCTTTTTCCCCTTCTCTGACGGGCTTTTGACCGCGGCCGCCGCCGGAGCAACTGCCGTTATTCAACCTGGCGGGTCGATGCGCGACGATGAAGTGATTGCCGCCGCCGACGAAGCTGGTCTGGCGATGGTCTTCACGGGCATGCGTCACTTCCGCCACTAAATCGAGGGTCCAGCACATGCGTATTTTGTTTCTATTTACCTTCTTCACGCTCCTTTTGGATCAAGTGAGTAAATGGGGCGTTGTGCAAGTGCTGGACCTTAAATCGGTCCATGAAATCGATGTCCTCCCGCCGTTCGTTAATTTTCGCATGGCGTGGAACGACGGGGTGAATTTCGGCCTAGGCGGCGGTGGGCATATCGCGAAATACATCCTGATCGCTTTGGCGCTAGGTATTTCCGCCTGGGTTTTCGTTTGGGTCTGGCGCGAACGGCCAAATCGCATTGGCATGGCCTCGGCTGGTTTGTTGATTGGCGGGGCTTTGGGCAACGTGATTGACCGCGTTTTATATGGCGCTGTGGCCGATTTCTTGAACATGAGTTGCTGTGGGTTTGAAAATCCCTATTCCTTTAATGTCGCGGATATTGCAATCTTTGCTGGCGCTATTGGGCTTATCCTTTTTACGGGCGGGAAAAAGGGCGGGTGACGCGGGGATTCCTTTGCGCTAAAGATAGCCACAGATTTAAGGAGAAGAGCATGTTCACGCGGGCTGGTATAGCTTTGGCAAGTCTTATTGCCCTGCTTGGTGTCGCGAGTTGTGGCAGCAATGATAATCCGAAATTGCTTAACCTTGCGGCCTCGAATGATGGGCCGGACGAGTTTTCTGTTCTCCCGACAAAACCGCTCCAGACCCCTCCAAGCTATCGGGATTTGCCCGTTCCCACACCCGGTGGGACCAACATTACCGACTCGAATCCTTCTAGTGATGCAATTATCGCATTGGGCGGGAAACCTGGCGGAGGCTCGGCAGGGTCAGCGGCCTTAATGAATTATGCGCTCAGATATGGCGTCGAAGCAAATATTCGCCAAACGCTTTACAAAGAAGATTTGGATTGGCGCAAGGCAAACGACGGACGCTTGTTGGAACGCTTGTTCAACATAAACGTCTATTTCAAAGCCTATAACACAATGTCACTGGACCAGTACCGAGAGTTGGAACGTTGGCGGGCGGCAGGGCGCAAGACGCCGGCGGCTCCGCCCAACCCAAACATTGAATAGATGACGACTACTCACGTCTTCGTATGGAGGCTTGATGGTTTGCAAAGAGTGATTACCCTATTTAGGGACCCCAACGGAGAAACTTTATGACTCGCGTTTTTAGTGCGCTAGCTGGCCTCGTCCTTCTTTCCATCCCAACAGTTTCAACGGCAGAACAACTCACAACATATACGCTCGATAACGGCATGGAAGTTCTTGTGCTTGAGGACCACCGCGCACCCGTCGTGGTGCAAATGGTCTGGTACAAGGCAGGGGCTGCTGATGAGCCCGCCGGAAAATCGGGAATTGCGCACTTCTTGGAGCATCTGTTGTTTCAAGGAACCGAGACTCTGGCCCCTGGAGAGTTTTCCAAAACGGTCAGCGCCCACGGCGGCACCGATAATGCGTTCACAAGCTGGGATTACACGGGGTACTACCAGCGTATCGCGGCGGACCGCCTTGAATTGGTGATGCGGATGGAGGCGGATCGTATGCGCAACCTTCAGCTTTCCAACGACGATGTGTTGCCCGAGCGCGACGTGATCCTAGAAGAGCGCAACCAACGTACCGAAAATGATCCGGGGTCCCTGTTTTCAGAGGAACGTCGCGCAGCGCAATATATGAACCACCCCTATGGTATCCCCGTGATCGGCTGGAAGCATGAAATGGAATCGCTCACGCTTGAGGATTCGCTCGCGTTTTATCGTCGGTATTATGCCCCCAATAACGCGATCCTGATTGTTGCCGGTGATGTTGATCCAGAGAATGTTCACGCGCTCGCCCAAGAATACTATGGCGTCTTAGAACCAACCGTTGATTTGCCCGAACGGGTGCGTCCAATCGAGCCTCCCCAACGCAGCGAACGTCGCTTAACGTATTCCGATCCGCGCGTCGCACAGCCCTATGTTATGCGCACCTATTTGGCACCAGAACGTAATGCAGGCGCCCAAAAAGACGCCGCTGCGCTTGTTATGCTATCGGAAATTCTCGGCGGAACGGGCGCAACATCGGTGCTTGGGAAAAAACTACAATTCGATACGAAAAACGCGATCTATGTCTCTGCGTTTTATGAGGGCATGTCCCTTGACGAAACGACATTCGGTTTGGTGATGGTCCCTGTTCCGGGCGTCTCTTTGGACGAAGCGGAAGATTTACTGGATAATGCTGTGGCTGAATTTATCCGTGAAGGTGTCGATCCTGAGCAACTTGAACGGATCAAATTGCAACTCCGCGCGGGCCTTATTTATGGCGAAGACGATGTCGCCAGCGTGGCCCGCCGCTATGGCGAAGCTTTGACAACGGGCCTCACGGTTGAAGACGTGCAAGCGTGGCCAGATGTCCTCCAGTCCATCACGGAACAGGACATTCTTGAGGCCGCAGAAAAAGTGTTCGATAGAAGCAATGCGGTGACTGGTTTTCTAACAAATGAAGGGGAGGCAAGCCAATGATGCGTGCTTTCAAAACGGCTCTTGTGGCTTTGACTTTGGCAACCCCTTTGCGCGCCGAAGTCGCCATCCAAGAAGTGGTTTCGCCCAAGGGAATTACCGCGTGGTTGGTCGAGGAACATTCAATCCCGTTCACCGCGATTGAGATTTGGTTCAAAGGTGGCGCAAGGCTTGATGAGCCCGGAAAACGCGGTGCGATCAACCTTATGGCGGGCCTCCTTGAAGAAGGCGCTGCGGGTTTGAACGCCCAAGAGTTTGCGACCGCCCGAGAAGAACTTTCCGCTTCGTTTGGATACACGGTTTTTGACGATACCCTCGTCGTTTCCGCGCGGTTTCTAACGGAAAATCAAGACGAAGCGATTGAGTTATTGCGCACGAGCTTGTTAGAGCCGGACTTTAATCCGGATGCTATTGAACGTGTGCGCGGCCAAGTCGAATCCATCATTCGAAGCAACGAGAAAAGCCCGAACGATATTGCGTCCGAGACTCTCAATAGAATGGCTTGGGGCGATCATCCCTATGCGACGCCTCGCGTTGGAACGCTCGAAACGGTTGCGGGAATAACTCGCGATGACCTGATTAAAGCCAAGGCGAACACCCTCACTTTGGACCGTATCTATGTCGGTGCCGTGGGAGATATTTCGCCTGAAAAACTTGGCGAAGTTATAGATACACTCCTTGGCAGTTTGCCCGAAGTTGGCCCTGATCTTCCTGAGCAAGCAGTTTATGGCTTACCCAAAGGTGGCGAGACTGTCGTGCCTTTTGATACCCCGCAATCCGTGGCGCTTTTTGCCCACGAAGGGATCGCCCGCGATGACCCGGACTTCTTTCCGGCCTATGTGCTGAACCAAGTGTTGGGTGGCAGTGGATTGGGTTCAACTTTGATGGATGAGGTCCGTGAAAAGCGCGGATTGACCTATGGCGTATCGTCGTTTTTGGCGCCGCGTGATCAAGGTGCGCTCATCATGGGGCAAGTGGCGTCTGCCAATGAACGGATCGGCGAAGCGATTGCCGTTATTCGCGATGTCTGGGCGGATATGGCCGAGAACGGCGTGACGGAACAACAGCTTGAAAACGCGAAAACCTTCCTCACAGGGGCTTATCCACTGCGGTTTGATGGCAACGGTACCATCGCAGAAATCATGGTTGGCATGCAGGCCGAAGACTTGCCAATTGATTACATCGCGACGCGGAACGACAAGGTAAATGCCGTGACGATGGAGGATATTAAGCGTGTCGCTAAGCGGATTCTGCGCCCAGACGATTTGCATTTCGTGGTTGTCGGCGAGCCTGTAGGCGTGGGTCTTGGTCAGTAACCAACCCGTGTTTTCTGCATAGTCGAATCGGCCTTAGGCATGCTAATCCTAGTGGTATGCCTGATGGAAACCCCAATATGAGCCCAAATAGTACGGCCACGATGCCCGTAATCCGTCAACTTGACGACTCCGCAATCAATCGGATTGCGGCGGGTGAAGTGGTGGAGCGGCCAGCATCTGCGGTCAAAGAGCTGGTTGAGAATTCAATCGACGCGGGGGCCACCCGAATTGAGATCACCTATGCTGATGGAGGCAAGACCTTTATCCGCGTGGTGGACGACGGATGTGGGATTCCAGCACAAGATTTGCCCCTCGCGATGGCGCGGCACGCCACGAGTAAAATCGACGGCAGTGATCTTCTTAACATCCATACATTCGGTTTTCGCGGAGAGGCGCTGCCTTCCCTCGGTGCAGTTGGGCGCCTGAAAATTACGAGCCGCCCAAAAGGTGAAGAGGCCGCGACGATTTCGACCGCAGGAGGTGTTCAATCCGCCGTGAAACCCGCGGCCCTTACGTCGGGAACGGTCGTAGAATTGCGTGACTTGTTTTATGCCACTCCTGCGCGGCTGAAATTTATGCGGACCGACCGCGCAGAAGCGGGGGCGATCACGGATGTCGTTAAGCGTTTGGCGATGGCGGAACCACACGTTGGGTTTATCTTGCGGGATGCATCGGGCGGCGGGGCCGAGCGGGTTACCTTTCGCGCGGATCCAGAAAACGGTGACCTTTTTGATGCGCTCCATGCGCGTTTGCGCAAAATTCTGGGTGCGGAATTTGCTGAGAATGCGCTGCTGATTGATGCCGAACGCGAAGGTATTTCGCTGACGGGTTATGCGGCCCTTCCGACCTATTCGCGCGGGTCGTCCGTTGCGCAATTCCTGTTTGTGAATGGGCGCCCCGTTCGGGATAAAATGCTCGTTGGGGCGTTGCGGGGCGCGTATTTCGATTTCCTTTCGCGCGACCGCCATCCGGCAGCGGTCTTGTTTCTTGAGGTCGAGCCAACACGGGTTGATGTGAATGTTCACCCCGCAAAATCCGAGGTCCGTTTTCGCGAACCGGGCGTTGCGCGTGGGTTGATCGTTTCGGCCCTCCGTCATGCTTTGGCGCAAGCGGGGCATCGCGCGAGTACCACGGTTGCGAACGCGACACTCGGAGCGTTTCGCACTGAAACGTCTGAACCAAGCGCCGGAGCGCCACGGATCTACCAGATGGACCGTCCCAGTCCCGGCGCATCCTACGGGGCGTATACCGCACCGCCTCCCTCCAGCAATTTTGGGTTCGCGGAAGGCGGGTTTTCGGCTCCTTCAGCCCGAGTAGAGCCGCTTGTTGAGGACGCGCATGAGGTTGCCAGCCATAACGCGCTTCCTTTGGGAGCCGCTCGGGCACAAGTGCATGAAAATTATATCGTGGCGCAAACCCAAGATGGTATGGTTATTGTTGATCAACATGCAGCGCATGAGCGATTGGTTTACGAGAAGCTGAAAAAGCAAATGGCGCAGAATGGTGTCGCGACACAGGCCCTTTTAATCCCCGATATTATCGAACTTTCCCAAGGGGACGCAGAAGAAATCCTCTCAGTTTCTGAAGAACTTAAAACGTTTGGGCTGGTGATCGAACCCTTCGGCGCGGGCGCAATTGCGGTGCGGGAAACCCCTGCGATTTTAGGGACAGTGAACGCGCGCGGGATGATTCTTGATATTCTGGACGAGCTTTCCGATTTGGGGGACAGCCATTCCGTTCAGGCGCGAATTGAGGCGATCCTGTCGCGGGTGGCGTGCCACGGGTCCATCCGTTCGGGGCGCCGTATGCAAGCTGATGAAATGAACGCACTGTTGCGCGAAATGGAAGCCACGCCACATTCCGGCCAATGCAATCATGGTCGCCCAACATATGTCGAGCTTAAGCTGTCGGACATTGAGCGACTGTTCGGACGCACATGATTACCATCAACGATATTGACTATGCTTATTCCGACCCACGCGTAATCGCGTCGTTTGTGGGGATATGTATTGTCGTGCTGGTGCTTGTGATGCTCGGAAAAATGGTCCGTGCGAGCGGGCAGGCAGCCAAACTGACCGGCCCGATGATGAACCAATTGGGGCAACTTTCCTATGCTGTCGAAAACTTAGGGAACGGGCAGGAACGTCTTGCGGGTGGGTTGCAATCCAGTGCCGAAACACAGGCGTCGTCACACAATCAAATTCTGCAAACGATGGAAATACGCTTGGCGGCTGTGCAACAAAACATGCAGGAACGTCTGCATGATAGTTCTGTACGAGCGGCGCATACGATGGCTGAAATGCAGGAAAAGCTTAACGCATCCGTTCATGGTAGTTCGGTTCGGACCACGAAATCCCTGACGGAATTGCAGGAGCGATTGGCGACAATCGACAAGGCGCAGGCCAATATTGAAAAATTGTCGGGCGACGTCTTGGGGCTACAAGATATCTTGTCTAATAAGCAGACGCGTGGCGCGTTTGGCGAAATTCAGCTCAATGATATCGTGACCAAGGCCTTGCCTTCGGATGCCTATACCTTCCAAGCGACCCTATCGAACGGCAAACGTGCGGATTGCCTGATCCATCTTCCCAACCCTCCCGGTCCGATTGTTGTCGATAGCAAATTCCCGCTTGAGGCCTATGAGGGCTTGCGCAATGCGGAAACAAAACCTGAGCGAGAGATCGCGGCGCGGGCGATGCGCACCTCCGTTCGCGCTCATATCAAGGCGATTAGCGAGAAATATATCGTTGAAGGAGAAACCGCGGAGGGGGCGCTTATGTTCCTGCCGTCTGAATCCGTATATGCAGAACTCCACGCCAACTTCCCTGAAATAGTGCGTGAAGGGTTTACGGCTCGGGTTTGGATCGTATCTCCGACGACCTGTATGGCGACGCTTCACACCATGCGCGCGGTCCTAAAGGACGCCAGAATGCGGGAGCAAGCAGGGGCAATCCGCAAGGAACTGGCGCTTCTGCATGGAGACGTCGATCGTTTGGGAACGCGTGTCGAAAGCTTGGATCGCCACTTTGGACAAGCTGCAAAAGACATCTCTGAAATCAAGGTTTCGGCAGACAAAGCTGGGCGTCGCGCTCAGCGTTTGGATAATTTCGATTTCGAGGAAATTGCACCCGATCCAGAGGTGGTTGCCCCGCTGATTGCTGAGTGATCAGCGAGGAAAATCTTGTTATAGCGCGGATTTGAGCGCGAGGAATTGCGCTTGTGGCTCGATTGCTGTCATCCAGTTCTCAACCAGTTTCAGATCCTTCGGCGCGGCGGAAACACCAACAGGAAGTTCGCGATTGAGAATGGATTCGATCGCCAGCGTCATGGTGACGGATACAAGGCGCGACATCGCCGAACCGCGCGCATCGCCCCACGCATCCAGCACATATGTTTTGTGGTAAATGGGGATACCGTCGCGCTCCGCTTTGAAATCGACGCACATAACTGTGCGATCAGGTTCGTCCTTCTCATAGGCGTGATCGCGCCACATTTGGTCGGACATTTCTTGCAGGCGCTCGTCGCCTTCTGGTCCACTCACGGAGCCAATCTCGTTGAAAACGTCGGCCCAAGCATCTGCCCAACCATTGAGGCGCAGCGTACCGCGCTCGAATTCCTTGACCTTCCAATGTTCGTCAAAATGGTACTCTTCCATGAAGGGCAGCGAGTCGCGGTTTGGGTAAACTTCAAACGTTTCAGGCGTGGGAAGCGGGGCCACATAGTTTCGAATGGCATCCCATGAGTGGGTCATGTTGAGAGGTGTGAAATTGCGGATTGAGCGACTTGGCGCGATGAGGGCCTTGAGCACGCCAATCGGTGACCAGCTAAATTTGTACCTAAACGCATTTGAGATTTTGGGAACGCCACCACAAAAGCTTTTGAATGAAATAACGTTGTTCACGTCATAGGCATCCGATGCGCGATAGTCGGCCACTAGGTGGTGGGCCATCAAATGGTCTATTCCCGGGTCAAGGCCAACTTCACTGACTAAACACAGGCCCTTCGCGCGCGCTTCACTGTCCAGTGCCGCCATTTCGGGCGAGATATAGGAGGAGCAAACGAAATGCGCGTTCTCTGCGAGGCAAATCTTTGCGACGGGCAAATGAAAGTCGGTTGGCAGCATGGAAACGGCGATGTCTCCCGCTTTGAGGTCCGCTTGGAGCGCGTCAAAAGCGAAAATCTTGATGTTTTGAGTTAAGTCACCGACAGCTTGGTCGGCCTCCTCAAATGTGCGGTTCCAAACGGTCACGTCATGGCCTGCTTCAAGTATGCGACGAAGTCCGGGGACGGATGAGAGGCCGGTTCCACACCAATGAATTGTCATAATGGCGTCTCCTATTTGTGTGTAATGAAAGTAGTTTCCGCCCGCGCCCAAACACCAGTCGACAGGTCAGTTAGGGTCAAGAGGGAAGGCAGCAATTGGGACGCATAGTCCATCGAACTTTCGACCGGCAGCATGGAAGGTAGGTTGTCGATGGCGGTTACATCGAGCACAGGGTTGGTCGCGACTCGCAGAGCCGGTTCTTCCCATGTGGTTGTCCGATCATAGACTTTGATTGGTGAAAAACCGCTGTCAGGATCACAAGAAATGTCGCCAATGACCGAGAGTTTGCGGGGCGCGGTTTTGGCGCTTTCCCGTACGAAAACTGGTGTGCCGGGGCGTGCGAGGATGCAGTTCAGGAAGATTTCATGGTCAAGCACTTCGGGGAAAGGTCCACCCGACGCGGTTTCGGCCATATCCCATTTTGTGACGTAAACTCCGAGCGCTTCGCACAGGTCCGCAGCCCCCGTTCCAACCCGCCCAAGAGCGCCAATCACGAGGGCAACAGGGGGTGTGAACCCGCGCAGTTCAGAGCCTAACTCAGCCAAAAGTGCGTCTTTTCCAGCATATGAGTGTACCGCAGCGCAGGCCTCTCCGCGCTGTTGGGCTGTCCAGCATTTGAGACTAACAGCTGCGCCCGCGAACCCCGCCCAATAACCAAAGGCCGCAACACGACGTCCGTCCATGTCCACGAGGTATTCAAGATCATAGAGCGTTCCGCCACCGGCGATAAAGCGGTCCAACAGGATACGGCCAGAGGGTTGGCCTTTGTAGGCATGACCGAACATAATGTGTCTATGGGATACGGGGGTGCCGTCATCAGGAAGCTCTTTGAGGCCGAAAATGATGGCATCGGACGGCGCTGTTGGCCAGCTATTCTCGGGGGCAATTTCGCATCCAGCGTCAATGTACCCTTGAAGCGGAATTGCACGTACGGAGCTTTTTTCCACCGTCACACGCAGGCCAGCTTTCTTAAGTTCGGCCGCACCTTCTGGCGTCAAGCCAACACGATCTTCATTCTCGCGCTGCTCCGCGCGCACCCATAAATGTGTCATCGTCACCTCCCTGTTTGACACAGGAGTAGGACAAGAATGCGCAATGGGCAATCGTAGTGATTGGGTGAAAGTTTCGTGTTGGGTACACAGAGGCGCATATCGGCTACGAAATGGCGGAAAAAGGTGGGGATGTGTCGCAGAAAGTGTGGGCAGGGGCCATCGGTTTTGGAGTAAGCTGGCCGTAATAGGGAGAATGGCATGTCGGATTCAGTTAGTTTTAAACTCGATGGGCGCAACGTTGTTGCACATGAAGGCGAGAGCATTTGGACCGTTGCAAAGCGTGAAGGCGTGGACATTCCGCATCTGTGTCACAAGCCCGCCAAAGGCTATGATCCCGATGGAAACTGTCGGGCCTGTATGGTCGAAATCGCGGGCGAACGTGTTTTGGCGGCAAGCTGCGTGCGACGCCCGACCGAAGGCATGGATGTAAAATCAGAGTCTATTAGGGCCCAAAGCGCCCGAAAGATGGTGATTGAGATTCTGGTCGCTGACCAACCTAAACAGGAGGTTGCCCACGACAAATCTTCCGAGTTTTGGAAACAAGCTGCGTTGCAAGGTGTGTCCGCGAGCCGTTTTCCCAAGTTGGAAAAACCGCGCATCCCTTTGCTGGATAATTCCCATGTCGCGATGAGCGTGAACCTTGATGCCTGCATACAATGTGGCCTTTGCGTGCGCGCCTGTCGAGATGTTCAGGTTAATGATGTGATCGGCATGTCGGGGCGCGGTCACGACGCCTATCCGACGTTTGATTTGGCCGACCCCATGGGCGATAGCACCTGCGTGGCCTGCGGTGAATGTGTGCAAGCTTGCCCAACTGGGGCGCTTATGCCCGCAGCGGTTTTGGATGGCGCACAGACGGGTGATTCCGAGGATTACGACAGTGAAGTTGCCAGCGTCTGTCCCTTTTGCGGCGTAGGGTGTCAGATTTCCTTGAAAGTCAAAGATGGGCGCGTAAAATTTGTCGAAGGGCTGGACGGGCCAGCAAATGAGGGGCGGCTCTGTGTGAAAGGGCGGTTTGGTTTTGACTATATCCATCATGCGCACCGCGTCACAAAGCCACTGATCCGTCGCGATGACGCCCCAGAAAAGGGCCTCAACGTCGACCCTGCCAATCCCCTCACGCATTTTCGCGAAGCAACATGGGACGAAGCATTGGACGTGGCGGCAAGCGGGTTGGCGCATCTGCGCGATACCCATGGCGGTGCGTCAGTCGCCGGATTTGGCAGCGCGAAATGCACCAACGAAGAAGCCTACTTGTTCCAAAAAATGATCCGCCAAGGATTTGGCCATAATAACGTCGATCACTGCACCCGTCTTTGCCACGCATCCTCGGTGGCGGCTCTCATCGAAAATGTCGGTTCTGGCGCGGTCACGGCCACCTTTAACGAAATCGAAAATGCCGATGTGGCAATTGTGATTGGCTGCAATCCCGCCGAAAACCATCCCGTTGCGGCAACCTATTTCAAGCAGTTCACCAAGCGCGGTGGCAAACTGATTGTGATGGACCCGCGCGGCCAATCCCTAAGCCGTTTTGCAACCCATATGCTCCAGTTCCGTCCCGGTGCGGATGTTTCTCTGCTCAACGCGATTATGCACGTGATCGTTGAGGAAGGCCTGTACGACGCCGCCTATATCAGCAGCATGACCGAGAATTGGGAGGCGGAAAAAGCGCATCTGGCCGATTTTTCACCAGAGAAAATGGCGGATATCTGTGGCATCGACGCCCAAACGCTCCGCGATGTGGCACGAACATTCGCCGCAGGGAAAGCGGGTATGATCTTCTGGGGGATGGGGGTTAGCCAGCATATTCACGGCACGGACAACTCGCGCTGCCTGATTTCATTGGCTCTCATGACGGGAAATGTGGGCAAACCTGGCGCTGGGCTTCACCCCTTACGCGGCCAAAATAACGTGCAAGGTGCTTCGGATGCTGGGCTAGTACCAATGTTCCTCCCCGACTATCAAAGTGTGACGGATGACGGGGTTCGCTCCGCTTTTACCTCGGTTTGGCAGAGTGGCGATTTTAGCGCTGAAAAGGGCCTGACCGTGACCGAAATCATCAACGATATCCACGCGGGCAACACACGAGGAATGTATATTCTGGGTGAAAACCCCGCGATGTCCGATCCAGACGTGACCCACGCCAGAGACGCGCTGGCGAAACTTGAGCATTTGGTCGTTCAGGATATTTTCGTCACCGAAACGGCCAATTATGCGGATGTAATTCTTCCCGCGAGCGCCTTTGCCGAAAAAATCGGGACCGTGACCAACACCAATCGACAAGTCCAAATGGGACGCCCTGCCGTTGCTCCTCCTGGCGATGCGCGCGAAGATTGGTGGATCGAAGTTGAGCTGGCAAAACGATTGGGATTGAATTGGACCTACACGCATCCGAGTCAAGTTTTCGCGGAAATGGCCCTCAATATGAAAAGCCTTTTGAATATCACTTGGGCAAGGTTAGAGACACAAAACGCTGTAACTTACCCCAGCCTCTCGCCTGAAGATCCCGGTCAGGCCATTGTGTTTGGCGATGGTTTCCCGCGCGACAATAACCGCGCCAAATTTACGCCTGCGGATGTGATTGCCCCTGACGAGGCACCAGATGCTGAGTATCCGATGATTTTGATAACGGGTCGACAGTTGGAGCATTGGCATACTGGATCAATGACCCGCCGAAGCAAGGTTTTGGATGCGGTGGAGCCAGAGGCGAACTGTTCCCTGCACCCCAAAACGCTGCGTGCGTTGGGTATTACTGCGGGTGATTTCATTCGATTGACCACTCGTCGCGGAACCGTTGCACTGATGGCGCGGGCGGATCGTGCGGTTGCCGAGGATATGGTGTTTTTACCGTTTGCATTCGTTGAGGCTGCCGCAAATATCCTGACAAATTCAGCGATAGATCCTTACGGAAAAATTCCTGAATTCAAGTTTTCTGCAGTGCGAGCCGAAAAAGTCGTGATGTCGGAGGCGCTCTAAAAGCGGCTCAATCCCGTTTCGCTAGTCATTAATCGCATGTCATTTGGCTTGGGGGATAAAAGGCGTCTTGGAAATTTGGAATTGGTACCTATGTACATTTCAACTGGGGTGTAAAATCCTATTTTGAGTGAGGCCAGCGCGCTTGCAGTAATCGCGCGCAAAAAAGTGCCCAATGAGGAACCAGAATGAGAAACGACTGGGATGATCTGCGCACTATTTTATTTATGGTGCGCCACGGATCTTTGTCCTCCGCAGCACAGGCGTTGGGTGTGAATTATACGACGGTATCGAGGCGAATTGCCCATGCTGAAGAGCAATATGGCACGCGACTTTTTGATCGCCTCCCGCAAGGGTATGTTCCAACCGATGCGGGGCGGGAAGCAGCAGAATTTGCCGAACGGATGGAAAGCTCTGAAACGGAATTTCGTCTCAAGGTCGCGGGACGAGAGGCGCAACTGTCGGGAAGCCTCAAAGTTACGGCACCACAACTTCTGTTCGGTCGTCACCTCGCGACGGTCTTGGATCAGTTCCTAAATCTGCACCCGAATGTGAACCTTTCCATTCGCGCAAGCAATGAGGTGTTGAACCTCAATCGTCGCGAGGCGGACCTTGCAATTAGGATTAGCGATTCCCCCGGTGATACTCTGATGGGGCGGCGATTGACGGGGCAGCAGACGGCATCTTTCTGTACGCGTGAAGTGTATGAACGGATTGAGGCGGATCCAGCAAAACGAGTTAACTGGCTCGCCTTCTCCCACGCTATGGCCTCACCATTGGATTCCTATCCAAACGGCCGTATTAGGCTCGTTTTTGACGATATGGCTGCCTTGTTGGAGGCGACGAAAGCGGGCTTGGGTGTCGCGCGGTTGCCTCTCTTTTTGGGGCGCGAGCAAAACCTCATTTTGGTGCCATATCTTCCACCGCAACCCTTCCTCGACATCTGGGTCGTGGCGCATAAAGATTTGTGGGCCAACGCAAAAGTAGTTGCCTTTAAAGAGCTTCTGGTTGCGTTTTTTCGCAAGAATAGAGCCCTATTTGAGGTCGCGAGTTAGTCCCAAGTGACATCGCCAAGGAAAATGTATCCGGCACCATAAATCGTTTTGATAAGCTGAGGGTTTTTGGGGTCTTCGCGCAGCTTTGTACGTAGCCGCGAGATGCGGACATCCATCGCGCGATCAAAGCTTTCGCCTGCCGCGCCACCAAGGTTTTCCTGCATCTGTGCGCGGGAGATAAGGCGTTTGGGGCTGTTAAGAAACATGCGCAGGACTTCGCCTTCTGCATGTGAAAACGGCGTTTCTACACCGTCTTTATCGCGCAAAACGTAACTGTCAAATTGCGCTATCCACCCCGAGAAATGTGCCGTCTCGGAAACACGTCCGACGGGTTTTGTGCTCCGCATACGGGCACGCACACGGGCGACCACCTCGGAAGGATCAAAGGGTTTGATGATGTAATCATCCGCGCCAAGTTCGAGACCCGTGATGCGATCCTGAACCTGCGCGCGGCCAGAAATGATGATGATTGACGCACCACTTTCCAGAGCAAGACGGTGCACCAAAGCGAGGCCGTCCTTGTCGGGAAGTCCCAAATCAACGAGGCATACATCGGGCGACGAGGTTTTTAGAGAGGCTTCAAATTCTGTTGCTCTGGCGAAACTCGCTGTGCGGTATCCAGCCTCTTGGAGGGCTTCGGCGAGCATGCGGCGGATTTCTGGCTCGTCGTCGAGAATTGTCACGAGAGGCTTGGTCATGTGGGGTCCTTTGCGGCAAGGAAAGCCGTTAATTGCTTTCTATCGAAAGGCTTCTGAAGGACAGGATAGCGTGTAATCGCAATGTTGTGTAGCGGGTCGTTTGGGGGGCGTGAGGTCATGAGATACTTTGGAACGGTTAGACCCAACGCGCCCAATTTATCCATTAGTTCGAGGCCCGTCCCTTCACCGCGAAGAGAAATATCGGAAATCACCATCCCGACGCCAGACAGTTGAGCGAGTTGTAACGCTTCCTGCACCGTTTCGGCTTCGATAACAACGTGGCCTTCCGAAATCAACATATCGCGTACAGAGAGGCGAATTTCGGGCGAGTCTTCGACCAGAAGAACCATGGTTGGACTGACGGTTTTTGGTGCGGCCCTGAGCGGAAGTTTAATGGTGACGCGCGCGCCTCCATCGGTGTTTTCCAGGGCCACTTGCCCACCCGCTAGCTTGGTGAGATCATAAACCATAGAGAGGCCAAGCCCCGATCCTTCGCCGCCTTTTGTGGTGAAAAAGGGGCTTAAACCGTTGATTAGAGCCTCTTTTGAAAATCCACTCCCCGAATCCGCGACTTGAATCTCGAGCCACGTATCCTGTTCGGCTCGCGCGGTTATTTCAATGCGTCCTGAGTTGGCCCCAATTGCATCGCGAGCGTTGAGCACCAAGTTGAGCAGTGAGTCCTGAAGGGAGCCTGCGTCTAACATAAGAGGTTCTAACAGGCCCGCTTGGGACGTGGTTAGGTGCACGTCTTGACCGAGGCTCGGAGTCGCCAAGACTACGATCTCGCGCAAGAGATTGGGAACATCGCAGGGGGCAGGGTGCATTGGGCGCGGTCCTGACATTTTACCGATGTTATCAAGCAAAACACCGCCGCGTCGGGCCGCTCCTTGAGTGGCGGTGATCAGCTCTTTGGCGTCGTCGGGTAAACCCATGCGGGCCAATTGGGCCTGCATACCCAAAATAATCGTCAGTAAGTTGGCGAAGTCATGCGCCAAACCAGACGTCATTTGAGCGGCGAGTTCCTTTTTATGGGTTTGGGAAAGCGCTGCGCGGGCTTGGGTTTCTTGCGTGATATCCATCGAGAGAATGTACACGCCCGTGATCTCATTTTCCCGTATATCCGGCGTAAATGCGACCCTAATGCGTCGGGTAGAGACTTCATCAGTGAATTCAAACACAGAGGCTTCGCCTGCAAGCGCGCGCTCTAAATACGGCCCCGTTTTCGCATAGGCGGCCTCGCCGAGGGCCACGCGCATATGCAACCCGAGGATATTGTTTGGACGCCCCGGCATCACCGACGACAGGCGCCGATTAGAATAGGTGTACAGCCCGTCCGGATCCAAATGCGCAATATGCGCTGGCATCATCTCGGTCGTGAGGCGCGTTCGGGCCTCAATTTCGGTGAGTTCGCGTTTTGCTTGCTCAAGCGCACCGATCGTCGCTGCCAATTCGCGGTTGGTTGTTCCGAGTTGCTCGGAGTGGCTCAAGACCTGATCCGAGAGGGTTTCGGACCGTGCGCGTAAAAGGGCTTCTTGGCGTTTGATCGGCGTGATGTCGGTATAGACCGTGACCCAGCCCCCCTGCGGCAGGGGCGCCCCTTCAATGGAGACAACTTGACCGTTGGACCGTACCCGTTCGATGTAATGGGGCTCAAAGGCGAGCGCCACGTCTACGCGTTCTTGCACAAAGCTCTCAACGTCATCGACTTCGCCGTATTCCAAGCGCTCGGTGAGATATCGAATGGTGTCGATAAATGTCGCTCCGGGGGTCACGAGCCATTCGGGAAGGCTAAACATTTCCTGAAAGCGCGCGTTACAGACGACCAGTTTCAAATCGGCATCATAAATCGAAAGTGCCTGTTGAATAAGGTTCAAACCTGCTTGGGTATAGCGCGCGATGGAGGCTTTTGATTGTATCATACCCTATCGCTATCAGGGGATTTCCCTCTGGAGAAGCCCCAACGTTGCGTTGTTACAATTCGAAATAGTTCGGAAATAGTCAGGAACAATTTGACCGCTAGATAAAAAGGGCCACGCTAGAGCGAGAGAGAATCGCAAAAGCGACTGTGACCGTCGGGGGGAGCTGACGGTAGGGAGGAATACGCATTGGCCCAAACGAATTCAGCGTTGCCAAAGGCAGCTGAGAACTTGCAATCCATACCTGCGCTTTTGGCGCGGAACCTAAAGGTATTTCCAAAAAGCCCCGCCTTTCGCGAGAAAGAGTATGGCATTTGGCAAACCCAAACATGGGCGGACGTCGCAGCAGATGTTGAGGCATTGGCCCTAGGGCTTATTAATATTGGTGTGAACACGGGCGACTTTGTGGCGATTATCGGTCGCAATCGCCCGAGCCTGTATTGGTCGATGGTTGCGATTCAAGCGACCGGTGCGATCCCCGTTCCCCTTTATAATGACGCAAATGCCGAAGAAATGGCCTATGTTTTGGGGCATTGTGGTGCGCGGTTCGTGATCGCAGGCGACCAAGAGCAGGTCGATAAAGTTATTCAGGTTCAAGAGGGTCTGAAGCAATTTGAGCACATGATTTATCTCGATCCACGGGGAATGCGGAAATACGACCACTCGAAATTGCATGAATTTTCGCACGTGATGTCGCAAGGACTTGCTGCACGTGACGAATTGGCACCTGAACTGGCCAAGCGTACGGCATTGCTTAATTACGACAGCATATGCGTTATGCTCTATACGTCCGGAACGACGGGCAAGCCCAAAGGGGTCGTTCTATCAAACCGCAATATCATCGAAACCTCCAAGGCCTCGTCCCAGTTTGACAATTTGAACGTTGACGATGAAGTGCTCGCATATTTGCCAATGGCATGGGTCGGCGATTTCATCTTTTCTATCGGTCAGGCGTTTTGGACGGGTTTCTGTGTAAATTGCCCAGAAAGCCCCGACACAATGATGACGGATCTTCGCGAGATTGGTCCAACGTATTATTTTGCGCCGCCGCGGGTTTTTGAAACGCAATTAACCAGCGTCATGATCCGGATGGAGGATGCAGGGAAATTTAAACAGTGGCTGTTCCACAAATGCATGGGGTTGGCGAAACGTGTTGGCCCCGCGATTTTGGACGGAAAAGACGTAAGCAGTATTGACCGCCTGAAATACAAATTGGGCGAGTTTCTGATTTATGGGCCGTTGAAAAACACACTTGGCTTTAGCCGCGTTCGCGTGGGTTATACGGCGGGCGAAGCGATTGGGCCGGAAATTTTTGAATTTTATCGCTCCCTCGGCATCAACCTCAAACAACTTTACGGTCAAACCGAAGCCAGCGTGTTCATAACGCAGCAACCCGATGGCGAAGTGCGCAACGATACCGTGGGCGTCCCAAGCCCCGGTGTGGAAATCCGTATTGCCGATACGGGCGAGGTTTTCTATCGCTCGCCAGGTGTTTTTGTTGAGTATCTTAAAAACCCCGAAAGCACGGCGGAAACCAAAGACGCAGAGGGCTGGGTTGCCACAGGCGACGCGGGTTTCATCGAGAAAAAATCCGGCCATTTGCGCATTATCGACCGTGCAAAAGACGTGGGAAAAATGGCGACAGGGGCGATGTTCGCACCGAAGTTTGTTGAGAATAAACTGAAGTTCTATCCCAATATCCTTGAAGCCGTGGTCTTTGGCGCGGGGCGGGACATGTGTACGGCCTTTATCAACATCGACCTAACGGCGGTGGGAAATTGGGCTGAGCGTAACAACATCGCCTATGCTTCTTATCAAGAACTCGCGGGTCACCCCCAAGTCTTGGAAACCATTCGCGATCACATTGCCGAAGCGAACAAAAGCATTGCCCAAGATGAAATGCTCGCGGGATGCCAAGTCCACAGATTTCTAATTTTGCACAAAGAACTCGACGCGGATGATGGCGAGATGACGCGGACGCGCAAAGTGCGCCGTCGGGTTATCGAAGAGAAGTTCGTTGACCTCATTGATGCGCTTTACGATGGTTCGGATGAAATTTTCACCCGCACAGAAGTGACCTACGAAGACGGTCGCAAAGGCGAAATAAGCGCGACACTCTCGCTTTTGGATGTGGCTGTGCAGCCACTAGACGCAAAGGTGGCCGCAGAATGACCACGAATGATATCGGATATGTAACCGCAGATGGCCGTCAAATCGGTGGCGTCATGATGGAAATGAAGAACATCACCCTGAAATTCGGCGGTGTTGTTGCGATCAAGGACATCAGTTTTGATATTCGCGAAGGCGAAATCCGCGCGATTATCGGCCCCAATGGAGCGGGCAAGTCGAGCATGCTTAACGTGATCTCTGGGTTCTATAATCCCCAAGAAGGTGACGTGTTGTTTCACGGCAAAAAACGTCCTCAAATGCGCCCGTATAAAGTTGCCCAGCAAGGAATCGCGCGCACATTTCAAAATATCGCCTTGTTCGAGGGCATGAGTGTTTTGGACAACGTCATGACAGGCCGATTAACCCACATGAAATCGAGTCTTATTAGTCAGGCGATTTGGTGGGGCAAGGCGCAGGCCGAAGAAGTTGCCAACCGCGAAAAAGTCGAAGAAATTATCGATTTCCTCGAAATCCAAAGCATCCGCAAAACCCCCGTCGGGCGTCTGCCGTATGGCCTTAAGAAACGGGTTGAGTTGGCACGTGCGCTGGCCGCCGAGCCGAAACTTTTGCTGCTTGATGAACCGATGGCGGGCATGAACGTGGAGGAGAAAGAGGACATGAGCCGCTTTATCCTCGATGTGAACGATGAATTTGGCACAACAATTGCCCTTATTGAGCACGATATGGGCGTGGTGATGGACCTTTCTGACCGCGTTGTTGTGATGGACTACGGCAAGAAAATTGGCGACGGGACACCCGAAGAAGTGCGCAACAATCAAGAAGTGATCGACGCCTATTTGGGGGTCTCCCATGACTAAATCATCCGCCGTTTCGACAATACATTTCGTGGAGAACGCCAATGCCTGAACAATTCCTTTGGGCCGCCGAGGTCATGGTGAACGGGCTGATGGCTGGGGTGCTTTATGCGCTTGTTGCACTGGGCTTTGTGCTTATTTTTAAGGCGTCTGGCGTCTTTAACTATGCTCAGGGTGTCATGGCACTTTTTGCCGCGTTGACACTTGTGGGCATCATGGACGGTCAAGTTCCGTTCTCGCATCTCATCAACGCGGTTTTCGGAACCGATATCCATGAATTTGGGTGGCATGTACCAGCCGTTCTCGCGATTATTTTAACCGGTGTTGTGATGGTCGGGCTGGCAATTCTTGTGGAGCGGTTCGTGCTGCGGCATCTGGTGAACCAACCCGACATCATCCTGTTCATGGCAACGATTGGCCTCGCCTACTTCATGGAAGGTATGGGCGACCTGATGTGGGGCTCCGAAATCAAGGCGTTAAACGTTGGCCTTCCACAGGGCATTTCCGAAACCGTCGAAGAGGTGACCTACAACTGGTTTGGTTATGGCTTCTTCATCGACCGTTTGGACATTGTTGCGACGGGTATTGCTGCGCTCTTGGTGGTTGGACTTACGCTTTTCTCGCAATATTCGAAACAGGGTCGCGCCTTGCGCGCAGTTGCCGACGATCATCAGGCCGCTTTGTCGGTAGGCATATCGCTGCGCTTTATTTGGATCCTCGTTTGGTCGATCGCTGGGTTTGTCGCGCTTGTCGCGGGAATGATGTGGGGCGCAAAATCAGGCGTGCAATTCTCGCTTTCGTTGATCGCTCTCAAAGCCTTGCCCGTCTTAATGCTCGGCGGATTTACATCCATACCCGGCGCGATTGTGGGGGGCCTAATTATCGGCGTGGGCGAGAAACTGTTTGAGTTTTCTATCGGTCCGATGGTCGGTGGCGCCACCGAAAACTGGTTTGCCTACGCGCTTGCGCTGGTGTTCCTCGTGTTCCGCCCACAAGGGCTGTTCGGCGAAAAAATCATCGAGAGGGTGTAAATATGACCTTGGATTTTACCATCTTGAAAAACGGGGAGGGGTCTGATGCTCTATCGTGAAGCCGGTGATTTTAAGACCACCTACAGTGAAGACAACCAGACCTTTCCGATCAAATTTGATCGCATCGGCTACTACGTCATTATGTTTGTGGCGTTCTTGGTTATCCCGTTTTTCATCAATGATTACTGGGCCAGCGCTGTTTTCGTTCCGTTCCTGATCTATGCAATCGCCGCGATTGGACTGAATATTCTTGTTGGATACACCGGTCAAGTGAGCTTGGGAACAGGCGGTTTTATGGCCGTTGGGGCATATTCTTGTTACAAACTGATGACGTCCTTTCCCGATGTTTCAATCCTCGTTCACGTTGTTATCTCGGGTATAATCACGGCGCTGGTTGGTGTTCTATTTGGCCTGCCGAGCCTGCGCATCAAAGGGTTCTACCTTGCTGTTGCCACGCTCGCGGCGCAATTTTTCCTCGTGTGGTTGTTTAACAAAGTTCCATGGTTCTACAACTATTCGGCTTCGGGCCAGATTTCCGCGCCCGAAAGAACTGTTTTCGGCATCGAAGTGACGGGCGCAAATACGGACGCCTGGGCGAAATACCTTGTCTGTCTGATCTTCGTGACGGGGTGTGCGTGGCTTGCTCGCAATCTCACACGCGGCACAATCGGGCGCACCTGGATGGCGACGCGCGACATGGATATCGCTGCGGAAATCATCGGCGTGAACCCCCTCAAGGCCAAATTGACGGCCTTTGCTGTTAGCTCGTTCTTTGTAGGCATTTCGGGCGCGCTCTTTTTCTCGGTCTATCTGGGGTCGGTTGAGGTTGGTGAAGTCTTCGGCATCAACAAGAGTTTCCTTGTGTTGTTCATGATTATTATCGGCGGTTTGGGGAGTGTTTTTGGAAGCTTTGCGGGCGCGGCCTTTATGGTTTTGATGCCGGTGCTTTTGAAAAATGTTCTCGTGGGCGGCTTGGGCTGGCCCACCGATATTGCAGCGCATTTTGAACTGGTGATTGTAGGGGCACTGATCATCGTGTTTCTCATTGCCGAACCACATGGTCTCGCCCAACTTTGGCGCGTGACAAAAGAAAAATTAAGATTGTGGCCCTTCCCGCATTAAGTGGGGCGGCGCAAATAGATCGAGGGGAAAACCCTCGGCACAACTCGAACATTGTACCCTAGGGAGGACCTAAAACGATGAAAATGAAACTTGCTACTATGGTAACAGCCGCCGCATTGTCCGCTGCTGTCCCCGCGATGGCGGACCTTATGTTCCCATCGCTCTCTTACCGCACCGGCCCCTATGCCGCTGGTGGTATTCCTTTTGCGGATGGTTATGCCGACTACTTCACGTTGCTTAACGAACGCGATGGCGGAATCGGCGGCGTGAAAGCGAACGTGGTCGAATGCGAAACTGGCTATAACACCGAAAAAGGCGTTGAATGCTACGAGAGCACCAAGGGCGAGGGCGCGCTGATCTATCAACCCTTGTCCACAGGCATCACCTATCAGTTGATCCCCAAAGTGACAGCGGATGGAATCGCGCTTCACACAATGGGTTATGGCCGGACATCTGCAAAAAACGGCAAGATTTTCAGCAACGTCTTTAACTATCCCGCGAATTATTGGGATGGCGCTTCGATCGCGGTAAACCACTTGCTCGACATGAACGATGGTAGCCTCGAGGGCAAAAAAGTCGCGCTTGTGTACCACAACTCTGCCTACGGCAAAGAGCCGATCCGCACCCTTGAAGAACTTGCCAAGAAGTACGGATTTGAGCTGACCCTTTTAGCCGTTGACCACCCTGGTCAGGAGCAAAAATCGCAATGGCTGCAAATCCGGCGCGAAAAACCCGACTATGTTTTGATGTGGGGTTGGGGCGTTATGAACCAAGTTGCGATCCAAGAAGCGGCAAATATTCGCTTCCCAATGGAGAACTTCGTTGGCGTTTGGTGGTCTGGTGGCGAGCATGATGTGCTACCGGCTGGCGATGGGGCGAATGGCTATAAAGCGGTGACCTTCCACAATGTTGGCAACGATTTCCCAGTTTTCGATGACGTTCAGAAATACGTTGTGGATACCGGCAAAGCGGCTGGTAACGGCGATCAAATCGGCACGGCGGTCTACAACCGTGGTTTCTATGCGGCGATGCTCGCGACAGAAGCGGCTTTGAACGCACAGAAGATAGCGGGTAAAGCCGACATCAATGCGGCGGATATGCTTAAGGGCATGGAATCTCTTGAGATCACCGAAGCGCGTATGGCGGAACTCGGGATGCCGAATTTCGGTCCATCGTTTGCTGTCACCTGTGAAAACCATGGCGGCCCAGGTCTTGGCGCGATCCAACAGTGGGATGCGTCGACAAAAACTTGGTCGCTCATTAGTGATTTCGCACCTTCTGATGGCGAAATCATCGACGCACTGGTCCTTGAAGATTCGATGGCCTATGCGGCGGAAAACAACATCGAAGAGCGTTGTAACTAAGCACAAATCCCTCTGGCCACGGCGTGTGTCGTGGCCAGAGGGTACTTATTTAATTGAGAAAATGGTGAATACAATGCTGGACGCCACTCCTACACCCCAAGCCGAACCTCTTTTGGAGGTGAACAATATTGAGGTGATTTATAATCACGTTATCCTCGTGCTCAAAGGGGTGAGCCTGACTGTTCCCAAAGGGGGAATTACCGCCCTGTTGGGTGGAAACGGAGCTGGAAAAACCACAACCTTGAAGGCCATCTCCAATCTGCTGCACAGCGAACGCGGCGAGGTTACAAAGGGGTCTATCCATTATCGTGGCGAGAGGGTTCAAGACCTTACGCCGTCGGATTTGGTGAAAAAGGGCGTGATCCAAGTCATGGAAGGCCGGCATTGTTTTGAGCATTTGACGATCGAAGAAAACCTGATGACGGGCGCCTACACGCGCCGCGATGGCAAAGCCGCCGTCGCCGCCGATCTCGAGATGGTCTACAATTATTTCCCACGCCTCAAAGAGCGACGCAAAAGCCAGGCTGGATATGCCTCTGGCGGCGAGCAACAAATGTGCGCCATTGGCCGCGCCCTCATGAGCCGCCCCGAGACCATTTTGTTGGACGAGCCGTCGATGGGCCTCGCGCCACAACTCGTCGAACAGATTTTTGGGATCGTGAAGTCGGTCAACGAAAACGAAGGCGTGAGCTTTCTTCTGGCGGAGCAAAACACCAATGTGGCGCTGCGTTTTGCCCATTATGGATACATCCTTGAAAGCGGTCGCGTTGTTATGGATGGCCCTGCTTCCGAGTTGCGGGAAAATCCGGACGTGAAGGAATTTTATCTGGGGATGTCCGATGACGGGCGCAAATCCTTCCGTGACGTGCGGAGTTATCGTCGGCGCAAACGGTGGTTGAGCTAATGCGGGGCGACGGCATGCGGTATTTCGATGAACTAGAAACGCGCAGTGCAGATCAACGCGCCGGAGGGATCGCGCGCGCTTTGCCAGCTCAGCTTGCTTCAGCCCAAAAGGCACCTGCGATTGCGGCATTGTTGGCGGGTATTGATGTGTCTACGATTACATCGGTTGACGACTTGGCAAACCTTCCTGTGACGCGCAAGTCCGAACTGGTTTCTGGGCAATCCAAGAGCGCGCCTTTCGGGGGATTTACCACAGTGGGAGCCTCAGAATTCGAGCATATTTTCCAGAGCCCAGGGCCGATCTATGAGCCGGGCCGTCTTGGTGGTGATTGGTGGCGTATGGGGCGCTTTTTGCATGCCGCTGGAGTGGGGCGTGGAGACATTATCCAGAACTGCTTTAGCTATCATTTGACACCTGCTGGGATGATTTTTGAGAGCGGTGCGCGCGCCGTTGGCGCTACGGTGTTGCCCGCCGGAATTGGCCAGACCGAACTTCAGGTGAGGGCCGCGCATGATATCGGCGTCACCGCGTATGCCGGAACGCCGGATTACCTCAAAGTGATCTTGGACCGCGCTGAGACGGAGGGTCTAGCGTTAAAAATTAAGCGTGCTGTCGTCGGTGGCGGAGCTCTTTTCCCGAGCCTTCGACACGAATATGCGGACCGTGGGATCACGTGTTTGCAATGCTATGCAACGGCGGACCTCGGAAATATCGCCTATGAAAGCGAGGCGATGGATGGGATGATTGTCGACGAAGGCGTGATTGTTGAAATCGTCATCCCGGGGACGGGAATACCCGTTGCGGCGGGGGAGGTTGGCGAGGTTTTGGTGACGACACTCAATCCCGATTACCCGTTGATCAGATTCGCCACAGGCGATTTGAGCGCGGTTTTACTGGGAGAAAGCCCATGTGGCCGAACGAATATGCGGATTAAGGGCTGGATGGGGCGTGCGGACCAAACGACCAAGATCAAGGGTATGTTTGTGCGACCTGAGCAAGTCGCGGACTTCGTGGCCAAGCATCCGGAAGTTCAGAAAGCCCGCGTGATTGCCACGCGCAAAGATGAGCAGGACATTTTAACGGTTAAAGTTGAGGCAACTTCTAGTGATGCCGCCTTGCTTGCTGCCAGCGTTATTGAAACGCTCAAACTGCGCGGGAACATTGAAATAGTTCCCGTTGGAAGCTTACCTAACGACGGGAAAGTGATTGACGATCAGCGTAGCTACGACTGATTTCTCAGAGACAAAAAAAAGGGGCCCTGCGACTTGCGGGCCCCCTTTTTGTCGACAATTTAGCAGATCCTAAGAGTTCCCGTAGAGTACGCGGACTTGCTTGTAGCTCATAAGTTTGCGTTCTTTCTCATCCCAAAGGCGGAGTTTCACGCAAGCGATACTTTCTAGAATCGTGAGGCGCTGGTTGACGCTGAGGTCGGGATGGTCACGCATAACTTCCGTCAGGCGGTAGAAGGGAATGCGAGAATAGAGGTGGTGCACATGATGCAAGCCGATATTTGCGGTCAGCCATTGAAGGACCGCCCCCAATTCATAGTGGGAACTGCCGTGCAGCGCGGCGTCGTGCATTTCCCAATCTTCGGCCACATCCCAATGCGTGTCTTCAAACTGATGCTGGACGTAAAAGAGCCAAACGCCCCCCATCGCGGCAAGCAAAGTTGTTGGTAAAAAGATCATTAGGATTGGAGCCCAGCCGCCAAAATAGACAATAACGCCAAGGATCAATGCGATTGCGACGTTGGTTCCCATCGCGCTTGTCCAATATTTGCGGGACTTCATGAATCCGATTGGCAAGCGATATTGAAGGTAGAAAACATACGCAGGACCGATGACAAACAGAACCAACGGGCTGCGGTAGAGGCGATAGGCGAATTTTCCCCATGCCGAGCGTGCCTTATATTCTTCAACAGTCAGCGTCATGACGTCGCCCATGCCGCGTTGGTCTAGGTTTCCCGAGGCGGAGTGGTGAATAGCGTGCGTGCGCTTCCAGACGTCATAAGGTGTCAAAGTCAAAACGCCGAGCGCACGCCCAACCCAATCGGAAACTTCTCTGTTGGCGAAGAACGCGGCGTGGCCGCAATCATGTTGAATTGCAAACAGGCGCACAAGGAACAAGCCATTCACGAGCGCAATTGCAGCAGCCAGCCATAGGCTGACGGACAAAGCCAACCAAGCCAATGCCCAAAGGGCAAAGAAGGGTACCAATGTTACCGCAAGTTCAAATAGGCTGCGCCAAAGAATAGGCTCGCGGTACTTTGCGAGAACGCGAAGCCAATCGCGGGCTGTATCAACCTTTTTAGGTTCAGCCGACACGTCCGACTGCGGGACGGGCTGGGAAGCGAGTTGGTTCATGCTGCTCTCTTTTTATAACGTGCTCGTTGGGGGCAATGTAAGGGTGTGAAGCATATATTGCCATCTATTTGTATTTGTTTTCTTAACAAAAGGGCTATTTCACGCCGACAATCGCGGCCCAAAAAAAAGCCGCCCAAAAAAGGCGGCTTTTTTTCTAATTTATAGAGGGGGTTAGCCCTGGCGCGCTTTAAAGCGGGGTTGCGTTTTGTTGATCACATAAACGCGGCCCTTGCGACGTACTACGCGGCAATCGCGATGACGGTTCTTGAGCGAGCGGAGCGAATTCCGGACTTTCATGGCCTTCTCCTTTTATCGCGGCGCGTGGCGCCTCGGGTTACAATCGGCCCCTTGCGGGGGAATTTGGTACATCACTCTGACGAATCAGAAGTAATGGTGGGCACGACTGGGTTCGAACCAGTGACCCCTTCGATGTCAACGAAGTGCTCTACCACTGAGCTACGCGCCCAAATTTTTGCGGTGCCTTTTGCGCCCTAAACAAATAGGACGCGGAAAAACCGCGTCAACTGGCGCTGTCTATAAAAGGAGTCGTGGCGGTGTTCAAGGCCTTTGGTGCGGAATTATTTCGGTCTATAGTGATTGTAACGGAGAGCTTAAATGATCAAAACCACTTTTTCGCTTAAAATGCCTGAAAATAAGGAAACTTCGGTGGTTTTTGCCGTGCCACATAGTGGCCGCGAGTATGATCGAAAGTTCAAAAGAAAGTCGATTCTCGACGAAAAATCGATTCGAACCTCGGAAGATGCGTTCGTGGACATGCTTTTTGATACAGCACCGAAGTATGGAGCTGTATTTCTGGCGGCAAAATTTCCGCGAGCATTCGTTGATTTGAATCGAAATGTTGACGAACTTGATCCGGCGCTGATCGAAGGCTTGAAAGAGAACACGACTAATCCGCGCGTGGCATCGGGGCTGGGCGTCATCCCGCGCGTCGTTTCGGGCGGGCGCGCAATTTATCGCGGCAAGATTACCCATGATGAGGCGTTAAGGCGGATTGCCGATTATTGGCACCCATATCACGACATATTGCATCGCATCATGGCGCGCAATCTGTCGGAATTTGGTCAAGCTGTATTGGTGGATTGCCATTCGATGCCGCATGAAGCGTTGGATGCCATTGCGCGTTCGGGTGCGCGGCGTCCCGATGTTGTGATTGGGGACCGCTTCGGGGCTTCGGCCAGCGAAGCGATAGTCTGTCAAATTGAAGAAATATTTCGGGCGCAAGGCCTACGCGTTTTGCGCAATATGCCGTTTGCGGGCGCCTATATCACAAAAGAATATGGGCGCATCAGTTCGAACCAACACGCGGTTCAAATCGAGATTGACCGCTCACTTTATATGAACGAGCAGATGATCCGCCCGAATGGGAATTTCAACGCGTTTCGCAAGATGATGCAGGATGTGACGGGGCAAATTGCCGATATCGGGCGCGATAAAGCGCGCATGGCGGCGGAATAGTTAGCGCAAAGAGCGCCCCTTCATGATCGCATCTTTGCCAAAGCGTGCCCGTATTTCATCGGCCGCCCGCTCGGCGCGGCCGCGTTTGATGGCTTCGGGATCAAGCAGGTCACCCGTTAAATCGGCACCGCCTTCTGGAATAAGATCGCTGATCCCTACACCAATGAGGCGGTATGGTTTGTGATCGGGAACAGCGTCGAACAAGTCTCTGGCAGTGCGATAAATTTTGTCGGCCATTTGCGTGGCATCGCGCAGGGATACGCGGCGGGACAGGGCGGTGAAATCGGCGCGTTTCAGCTTTAGGGTCACGACCTTGCCCGCCATATTTTTGGCTTTGGCGCGATCACTTACTTGCTCGGCCAATCGCCACATATGACCGTCCAGTAGTTCGACGTCGGAAATATCGTCGAAAAACGTCGTCTCTTTGGAAATGGATTTGACCGAAGCGTTCGCCGTTATGCGGCGGTAATCTTGGCCGCGGGCCAGATGCCACAAGCGATCGCCCATGCTGCCGAAACGCGCGGTCAAATCCGCGCGCTCCCATCGCAAGAGATCATCAAATGTGCGTAATCCTGCCTTCTCTAGCGAAATTTGAAATGCGGGACCGACCCCCCAAATCATGCGGATGGGTTTTCCCGCCAAAAACGCGGGTGTCTCGGCCTTGCCAATCACGGAATATCCGCGCGGTTTGTCCATATCGCTGGCGACCTTGGCGAGAAACTTGTTGTGAGACAGGCCAATAGATCCCGACAGCCCCAATTCCTCGTCCATCCGTTTCACCAAACGCGCGAGCATGACGGCAGGAGGGCGGCCATGGAGGCGTTGGGTGCCTGAGAGATCAAGAAAGGCTTCATCCAGCGAAAGCGGTTCTATTTTCGGGGTCAACTCGTCCATCATCGCGCGGATCGCACGGCTGGCCTCAACATAGGAGTCCATGCGCGGCTTCACGACTTCGGCTTCGGGGCAAAGCTTGAGGGCCTGAAACATCGGCATCGCGGACCGCACACCCTTGAGCCGCGCAATATAACAGGCGGTGGAGACAACGCCCCGTTTCCCGCCGCCAATAATTACTGGTTTGTCCCGCAACTCCGGATTGTCGCGCTTTTCAACGCTGGCATAAAACGCGTCACAGTCCATATGGGCGGTCGAAAGGTCGAAAAGCTCGGGATGGACTAGAACACGTGGGCTGCCACACTCCCTACACCGCAACCTAAGGGATGTCGGTGTCTCAAAATAGGATAAACAGTTTCGACAAAGGGCTGGCATGAGGTTAAAATAAGCCCATGGATAGAATTACACAATGGACGCATTTTGGTGTTTTGCGCTTTGATCCGTAAGCAGTTCAGCCCATAACGAGTACAACAAAAGGAATTTATTATGAATATAGAACAGATTGTGCTCGATTTATTGAGCGGTAACATCGTCGTGCTTTTGCTTGCGGGCCTTGTAATCATACTGATTTTCAAAGGAATTAAGATTGTTCCCCAGTCGGAAAAATATGTGGTTGAGCGACTCGGGCGTTTGAAAGCCGTTTTAGGGCCTGGAATCAACTTTATCGTGCCGTTTCTGGATACTGTGCGCCACAAGATTTCGATCCTTGAGCGCCAACTTCCAAGCGCATCTCAAGATGCCATTACGGCGGACAACGTTTTGGTGCAGGTCGAGACCAGTGTTTTCTACCGCATCATTGAACCCGAAAAAACCGTTTACCGGATTCGCGATGTGGATGCAGCGATTGCCACAACAGTTGCGGGGATTGTGCGGTCGGGAATCGGGACGATGGAACTGGATGAGGTTCAATCCAATCGTCAGCAATTGATTTCCCAAATCAAAACGCAAGTTGAAGACGCGGTGGATGATTGGGGTATTCAGGTAACTCGGGCAGAAATTCTGGACGTGAACTTGGACGAGCAAACCCGCCAAGCCATGTTGCAACAGCTGAATGCGGAGCGTGCCCGTCGCGCCCAAGTCACCGAAGCCGAGGGCACCAAACGCGCCGTTGAACTTAATGCCGATGCGGAGCTGTACTCCGCTGAGCAGCAAGCCAAAGCGCGCCGGATTTCGGCCGATGCAGAAGCCTATGCCACGGAAGTTGTTGCGATGGCGATCAAGACCCACGGCATTGAGTCCGCGCAATACCAAGTGGCGCTCAAGCAAGTTGAGGCCCTCGCAATCATTGGCAAAGGCGAAGGGCAGCAAACGATTATCCTGCCCTCAAGTGCAATTGAAGCCTTTGGCAATGCGTTTAATTTGCTGAAAGGGAAAGTGTAATGAACTGGACCGACTGGTGGGTTTGGATGGCAGCAGGGGTCGCCCTCGCGATCCTTGAGGTCATCCTGCCGGGGGCGATTTTCCTTGGGTTCGCTGTCGGGGCATTTATGGTCGGGCTGTTATTTTTGCTCGGCATCCCGCTTGGCGGAGTGTACACGACCTTCCTCGTTTTCGCCGTTATCTCGGCCCTCGCGTGGTTTGTGCTGCGCAGGTACCTTGGCGTGCGTAAGGGACAGATCAAGACCTTCGACAAAGACATCAACGACTAGGCATTGCGCTTCACGTCCTTGATGGACGCAAGAATGGACTGAGCAGCGGCCGCAGGGTCGCTTGCTTGCCAAATCGGGCGGCCGACAACGATGTAATCGGCCCCGTCAGATAGGGCATCGCGCGGTGTTGCAACGCGCTTTTGATCACCCAAATCCGCACCCGCTGGCCGAACGCCGGGAGTGACAATGAGGCGGCCCTTGGCTTGGGGCAACGCTCGGATCAAGGCAGCCTCTTGGGGGCTCGCGATCACGCCGTCAGCGCCAGCTTCAAGCGCTTTTGCTGCCCGTTCCACCACCAAATCTTGAATATCGCCTGCTTTTATGAGGCCTGCATCAAGGTCGGCGCGATCAAGAGACGTCAGGATCGTTACAGCGAGAATTTTCAAATCACTTCCCGCCTTGCCTTCGCCCGCCGCCCGAACAACATGCGGGTCGCCGTGCACCGTTAGGAAATCGAAATCATACTGGGCAATTCCGCGTACAGCCGCCTCGACCGTCGCGCCAATGTCAAAGAACTTCATGTCGAGGAAAATGCGTTTGCCATGCTCTTGTTTTAGCTCATTCGCCAAGGCCAATCCACCGCCCGTCAGCATACCAAGACCTATTTTATAGAAGTCCACGGTGGGGTTGAGTTTCGCGCAAAGTTCAAGGCCTGTCACCACGTTAGGGACATCGAGGGCAACGATAAGGCGATCATCAGACATGGGAATGCTCCGGTTGGCAAAGGGTTGGGCCTCTCTTACGCGGCCCGTGCGGGTCCATCAAGCGGGCAGGCGAAAAATCCACCGTTAGGTCTTGATTAGAGTCCTTCTGAGTACCATTTTAAGATCAGGCGAATAGGGAACTGTGCTGCAATGGCGGGCGGTTCGAATATGAGTGCTAATCAGGAGACTAAAATGAATATTGAAAAGTTCACCGAACGGTCGCGCGGATTTATTCAGGCGGCACAAACAATTGCAGTACGCGAAAATCATCAACGTCTTGCACCGGAGCATTTGCTCAAGGCGCTGTTGGATGACGATCAGGGTCTTGCTGCAAATTTGATTGCCGCCGCTGGCGGGGACCTAAAACTTGTAGACGAGTCGCTTCAGGTTGCTTTGGGAAAATTCTCCAAGGTCACGGGCGATGCCGCGCAAGTCTATATTGACCCACAGACCGCCAAAGTTTTGGCCGAGGCGGAAAAACTTGCCAAGCAGGCTGGTGACAGCTTTGTTCCGGTTGAGCGCATTTTGACGGCCCTCGCGATCACCAAATCCAAAGCCAAAGAGGCGTTGGATGCTGGGGGGTGACTGCGCAAAAACTCAACGAAGCGATCAATGATGTTCGCAAGGGGCGCACCGCAGATAGTGCGAGTGCCGAAGACAGTTATGAGGCGCTCAAAAAATACGCGACGGACCTAACTCAGGCCGCCAAGGAAGGTAAAATTGACCCGATCATTGGGCGCGACGAAGAAATCCGCCGTACAATGCAGGTTTTGAGTCGCCGCACCAAAAATAACCCTGTGTTGATTGGCGAGCCAGGCGTCGGGAAAACGGCGATTGCCGAAGGACTCGCCTTGCGGATTGTAAGTGGTGACGTGCCCGAAAGTCTGCGCAACAAAAAGCTCATGTCACTTGATATGGGCTCGCTGATTGCGGGTGCGAAGTATCGCGGCGAATTCGAAGAACGCTTAAAGGCTGTCCTGAACGAAGTCACGGCGGCAGCGGGTGAAATTATCCTGTTTATCGACGAAATGCACACCCTTGTTGGGGCCGGTAAATCGGACGGAGCGATGGACGCAAGCAACCTTTTGAAACCAGCGCTTGCGCGGGGAGAGTTGCATTGTATCGGCGCGACAACCTTGGCGGAGTATCGCAAACACGTTGAAAAAGACGCCGCCCTCGCGCGCCGTTTTCAACCCGTTTTGGTGGAAGAGCCTACCGTCGAGGATACAATCTCGATCTTGCGCGGGATCAAGGAAAAATATGAGCTTCATCACGGCGTTCGCATTACGGACAGCGCGCTTGTTGCGGCGAGCACCTTGAGCCACCGTTATATTACGGATCGGTTCTTGCCCGACAAAGCTATCGATTTGATGGACGAAGCCGCGAGCCGTTTGCGCATGGAAGTGGACAGCAAACCTGAGGAACTCGACACCCTTGATCGCGACATTTTGCAAAAGCAGATTGAAGTGGAAGCCTTACGGTCCGAAGACGATCAAGCGAGTCAGGATAGGTTGGAAAAATTGCTCGTAGAGCTATCTGGTTTGCTTGAAAAATCCTCCGAGATGACAGCAAACTGGCAAGCAGAGCGCAGCAAATTGGCAAATGCTCGGGATATTAAGGAGCATTTGGATCGCGCGCGCGCCGAACTGGAAATCGCTAAACGTGAAGGCAATCTCGCCAAAGCGGGGGAGCTGTCTTATGGCGTGATTCCGGACCTAGAAAAACGCTTGGAACTCGCCGAGGCGAGCGAGAGCGAGTCGATGGTGGCTGAAGCCGTTCGTCCAGAACAAATCGCGAGTGTGGTTGAGCGTTGGACAGGGATTCCGACCTCAAAAATGCTTGAAGGCGAGCGCGATAAATTGTTGCGTATGGAAGAGGACCTTGGGCGGCGTGTTATTGGCCAGCGTAAGGCCGTTAAAGCGGTTTCGAATTCTGTGCGCCGTGCAAGGGCAGGGTTGAATGATGAAAACCGTCCTCTTGGGTCGTTTCTATTCCTTGGGCCCACTGGTGTGGGGAAAACCGAGCTTACCAAAGCCGTCGCGGAGTTTCTGTTTGATGACGACAATGCGATGACACGTGTCGATATGTCGGAATTCATGGAGAAACACTCGGTCGCGCGTTTGATCGGGGCGCCTCCGGGATATGTTGGCTATGAAGAAGGCGGCGTTTTGACCGAGGCTGTGCGGCGCAAACCGTATCAAGTCATCCTTTTTGATGAGGTCGAAAAAGCGCACCCTGATGTCTTTAACGTCTTGTTACAGGTTCTGGATGACGGGATTTTAACGGATGGTCAGGGGCGACGCGTCGACTTCAAGCAGACGTTGATAATTTTGACGTCGAATCTTGGGGCGCAAGCGCTGAGCCAACTGCCAGATGGTGCGGACGCAAGTGATGCCAAGCGCGATGTGATGGATGCGGTGCGGGCGCACTTTAGGCCTGAATTCCTCAACCGATTGGATGATATCGTAATATTCGACCGTCTTGCACGCGAGGATATGAGTGGAATTGTGGAGATCCAGCTTGGTCTTTTGAACAAACGTCTAGCCACACGATCCATTACGCTCGAACTTGATCTGGCTGCGAAAAAGTGGCTAGCGGATGAAGGGTATGATCCGGTCTTTGGGGCGCGTCCTCTTAAACGCGTGTTTCAACGTGCCTTGCAAGATGAGCTTGCGGAAATGATCTTGGCTGGAGACGTTCTGGATGGGGATACCGTCAAGGTTTCGGCGGGGAGTGATGGCCTGATTGTGGGCGATCATTTGTCTCCATCCGAAAAACGGCCACCAGAGAGTGCGGTTGTCCATTAACTGCACACGATAGCGACAGGTCAAACCCAGCCCAATTGGCTGGGTTTTTCTTCGGTAAAATTAAGAGTGCAGAAGTATTAGACTTGTATCGGAACTTTTCCCCCCCATCATTCGCCAAATATATTTGGAGAGATTTAATGATGAGATTCATGGGCTGGGCGGGACAGGCGCTCGAAATTTTGGCACTATTGTTCGTCTTCATCATTGGCTTTTTTGTACTTATGGCGCTGGTCATGTTTGTGATCGACAAGGTGCAAAAAGAGGACGCGGTTCGCAGGAATTATCCGGTCATCGGGCGCTTTCGGCATTTATTCACAACTCTAGGCGAATTTTTTAGACAGTATTTTTTCGCGATGGATCGCGAGGAGCTTCCATTTAATCGGGCGCAACGAGAATGGATCGATCGCGCAGCCAAAGGCGCGAGCAACACGGTCGCTTTTGGGAGTACACGCAATTTGTCGGTTGTCGGCACACCGATATTTGTCAATGCCGCGTTTCCCCCCCTTGATGATCAAATTACCAAAACGGAACCGATGGAAATTGGCCCCTTTGCGCGCACACCCTATATTGCTCCATCGATTTTCAATATCTCGGGCATGAGTTTTGGTGCTTTGTCCAAGCCCGCGGTTCGCGCGCTCAGCCGTGGTGCGGCCAAGGCTGGAATTTGGTTGAATACGGGGGAGGGTGGTGCGGCCCCCTATCACTATGAGGGCGGCGGCGACATTGTTTTTCAAATTGGTACTGCGCATTATGGCGTGCGAAGCGAGGATGGAAGCCTGAGTGACGAAAAGCTACGCGAAGTTGCATCGCACCCACAAATCAAGATGTTCGAGTTGAAATTGGCGCAGGGTGCAAAGCCCGGGAAAGGCGGCATTCTACCGGCTACGAAAGTGACTGCGGAAATTGCGCGCATTCGAGGAATTCCGGAAGGGGAGGCCAGTATTTCGCCGAACCGACATGCCGCGGTCGCAAATTGGGGCGAATTGCTCGATTATATTGGCCATATTCGAGAGGTTTCGGGCAAGCCTGTAGGATTTAAAACCGTCGTTGGGAGTCCTGACGCAATTGAAGAGTTGTTTAAGTTGATTGTCGAGCGAGGCCCTGAGTGCGCACCGGACTTTATTACTATTGATGGAGGGGAGGGTGGGTCCGGCGCAGCACCCATGCCGTTGATTGATCTTGTCGGGATGAGCGTTCGCGAAGCGCTGCCAAAGGTTTCCGCTTTGCGCGATTCCTATGGGTTGAAAGAACGCATTCGCATCATTGCGAGCGCCAAACTGGTTAATCCTGGGGATGTGGCATGGGCGCTGGCCGCAGGAGCGGACTTTGTTACATCGGCGCGGGGCTTTATGTTCAGCCTTGGTTGCATTCAGGCCTTAAAATGCAACAGAAATACCTGCCCAACGGGAATTACAACGCATGATCCGCATTTGCAGCAGGGTTTGGTGCCGGAAGAAAAATACAAAAAGGTGGCCCGTTATGCCGAAGGTATCATCCATGAGGTTGAGACCATCGCGCATTCCGTTGGTGTTCTTGAACCGCGACAAATCCAACGTAGCCATGTGCGTTTGGTGATGGCGGATGGCTCAAGTCGGCGGATGAGCCAAATTCACCCGAATAAGAGCGAAGCTGAACGCTCCGCTCTTTAGATGGCTTTATTCTAGCAAGCCAATATTGATGCCAAAGGTCACGCCGCCAAGCAACTCACCTGTCGCAGGGTCGGAAATAGCAGATGAAACCTGAACCAGATAGGCCCCAGTGCTTTCGTCTAGCTCAACCTCACTAGTGTGAACTGCGCCGCTGCCCTTGCCATATGTCTCTTGGTATTTCGCTTCATCGCCCTGCCAGTAATCGGACGTGAGCCCGCTTTGACCTACGTTCAGGCCAACCATATCAAAGACGAAAACTTCGGATACCACCCCATTAGACGACAACTGTTTTTCAATCAGGTATTTTGAGATTTCCCGCGCCATAACTTCAGATTGGATCGGGGTTTCAGTTGCACCGACTTCGGCACGCCAAAGATTGTCTAGGTTAATAATATCTGCTTCGACGAGAGTCGCGTGTGCCGCATTTTGCGCGCGCAGAGCGTCAATCACTGTGGGGTTTTCGACCCATGCTGCAAGCGTGTTTTCTAGAACACTTTCGACATTGCTTTCAGCGTCGAGCGCGTGCGCGCCTTGTGCGAGCAAACTGAAAGCAAGGGCGGAAGATAGGAAGAGACGTTTCATACGGTGTTCCTTAAAATAGGGATTCAGAACCGTAATTTGTTCATGAAACCCTTAATCAACACCTAAGCCGGTTTCCACATCCGTATAAAATTGTAGCAATCAAGGCAGACAATTCGCAAAGGTGGGGCGATTATTTCAGCGCAATGACGAAAACACCGAATATTCTCACGCCCACCAAACAAATTCGTGAGTTCTGTCTATTTATCTTTTTGTTGAGGCCTTTTCGATTAACTTTAGGAGAAATTGCTGGAGGTTCAAATGGCACAACGTTTTAAAACTAATCTCAAATGGTCCGACGTGACCCCGCGCGCAGATTTCCTTAATCGGCGCCAAGTCATGGCAGGAATGGGCGCGGCAGGGTTGATCGCGGCAAGTCCGGTGAGCGCGAAAATCGCCACTGTTGCGAGCGAGTACTCATCAAGTGAGAAGCCAAACAGCCTCAAGGACATCTCTAACTACAACAATTTCTACGAGTTCGGCACCGGTAAAGGGGACCCTGCGAAATATGCGGGGCGTCTAACTGTGGACCCGTGGAGTGTAAAAATTGACGGTATGGTCGACAAACCTGGGACCTATGACCTCGCTGATTTGACCAAGGGTATGACGATGGAGGAGCGGATTTACCGTTTCCGTTGCGTCGAGGCATGGGCGATGGTGATCCCGTGGGTTGGGTTTGAGTTGTCCTCGCTTCTACAGCGCGTCGGAGTTCAGTCGGGTGCAAAGTATATTGCGTTTGAAACCCTTGAACGCCCCGACGAAATGATCGGCCAGCAAAGCCGGACCATTCCTTGGCCTTACCGTGAAGGTTTGCGCATGGACGAGGCGATGAATCCGCTTACGATTTTGGCGACGGGCCTTTATGGCGACGATCTGCCCAAGCAAAACGGGGCGCCATTGCGTTTGGTTGTGCCGTGGAAATATGGTTTCAAGTCGATCAAATCGATTGTGCGCATCACAGCCACCAACAAACAGCCCGAGACAAGCTGGAACATGATAAACGCGCGTGAGTATGGTTTCTATTCGAATGTGAATCCGACTGTGGACCACCCGCGTTGGAGCCAAGCGAGTGAACGCAAGATTGGCGGCCTTATCGCCAAGCGCCAAGAGACCCTCATGTTCAACGGCTATGAAGAAGAAGTGGCCGGACTGTATAAGGGTATGGACCTCAAGAAAAACTACTAAGCTAAATTGAGCATCGGCAAGCGGGTTCACCCAAAATTGCCGATGCGAACCACTCCCTATATACAGAGAGACGCTGCGCGCATGTTCGACCCAATTCAAACGATCAATCAAACCGCGCGCAAAATTCCCGCGTGGAGCCTGTATTTTCTGGGACTCGTACCCGTTTCATTTTTGGTTTTTCAATTGTTCGCGGGAAACCTTGGGGTTGATCCGGTTAAACGGCTTGAGCATGAACTCGGGGAAATCGCGCTGCAACTCCTCATAGCGGGACTGGCGATTACGCCGCTGCGGACCAAGCTTGGCATCAACCTGATCAAATTTCGCCGCGCCATCGGGCTTTTGGCCTTTGCCTATGTCGCCATGCATCTCGCGGTTTGGCTCTTCCTTGATATGCAACTCCTCCTCACGCAAATCCTAAAGGACATCGTAAAGCGCTGGTACATTACCATTGGGATGCTTGGATTTGCCTTGATGATTCCCTTGGCGATCACATCCAATAATCTCTCCTTGCGGAAACTGGGTGGGGCGAGGTGGCGCAACCTGCACAAGCTTACCTATGGTGCGGCCTTGGCGGGTGGGCTTCATTACGTGATCCTTGTGAAGGGGTGGCAAGTTGAACCGATGATCTATCTGGGTATCATCATAGTACTTTTGGGTCTCCGACTGCCGCAATTGCGCAGATTGAAGCTCGCGTAAGGTTGTAGGTCTGGTAGTTCCCGAAGTTTCGACCTTCCCTGGTTGTGTTGGGATTCAACCGAGCTGGGCACGCCCCCATTTTCATTTCCAAAGAGTGAGTCGGGTGACTCGACATAGACTCACGTGACAATTCCACGAAGCCACTCCTTGAGTCTGTGGATAACTGTTGATTTGGAGTGTTTTGGTTGGAT